>JAITJV010000152.1 GCA_031278755.1 Treponema sp.
CCCTGTTTTCGTCAGGATACCAGCCGAGCCACACTCCGCCAAGGCCTTCTTCGGTTATCTGAAGCAGGGCATTTTCCGTTGCCGCGGACAGGTCCTGCTCCCACAGGGCGTCTCCCGGATTGCCGCCTTTTTCATAATCAGGATCGCCTTTTTTTAAATCGGCGCAGCAGGCCAGAACGGCCGCGGCGTGGGAACACATCTTTGCCCAAGGGCTCATCCCGGCTATGGCATCCCGTTTTTCCTGTTCGGTAACTACGATAAATTCCCAGGGCCGCCTGTTGTGGGCCGAAGGGGCCTCAAAAGCCGCCCTGAGTATCCGCTCAAGTTTTTCCCTTTCCACGGGTTTGGGAAGAAAATCCCGCACCGAACGCCGTTTAAAAATTGTATTCATACCGGAAAGTATAGCTCTTTTGCGGTTTTCTGCAAAGCGGTAGTTACAAAACAGCGTTTTTAAGACATTTGGCCCTACTTATCATTCCGTCCCGTTCCGGGGTAATCTGGTTTCATGAAGACAACTTTGTTTCGTTCCTGGCACGAAAACGCCGGGGCCCGCTTCGCCCCCTTTGCCGGCTGGGAAATGCCCATACAGTACCCCGCGGGCGCCGTTGAAGAACACCGGCTTTGCCGCCGTTCCGCCGGCATCTTTGACGTTGATCACATGGGCCAGTTTGTCCTTTCCGGCGACGGCGCGGGGGCGGCCCTTTCGGCGCTGGTTTCCGGGGCCGTGCTTGACATGAAAGCCGGAGAAGCCCGCTATAGCCTCCTCCTTAACGAGAAAGGCGGCGTTGTTGACGATCTCTTTATCTACCGCCTCGACGAAGAAGACGGTTTTGGGAAAGATCCCTGGTTTATCGTTGTAAATGCGGGGAACCGCGAAACAGACTACACATGGTTTTTGGAGCATCTTCCCACGGGCGTCCGGCTGCAGGACATTTCCGAGGAAACCTGCATGATCTCCCTCCAGGGGCCGCGGGCGGTAGAAGTGCTTGACCGCCTGGGAGGAAGCAAAGAAACCGGGAACGGCCCGGTTTCCGCGATACCGCGCTCCGCGATGAAAAAAATCAACCTGGCGGGAATTCCCCTGTGGGCCGGCCGTACCGGCTATACCGGAGAAGACGGAGCGGAGCTTTACTACGACGCGAAGGAAGCCCTTGCTTTGTGGGAAGCGATTTTTGTTGAGGCAAAAACCGTCGGCATAGAGATTGGCCCGATAGGGCTTGCCGCGAGGGATTCGTTGCGCTTTGAAGCGGGTATGCCCCTCCATGGTCATGAAATCTCTCAAAGCATAAGCCCCCTTGAAGCTCTGCTTTCCTGGGCCTGTGATTTTAACAAAGACTTTACCGGAAAAGCCGCGCTGCTTGAACAAAAAGCCCGGGGGCTTAGCCGTAGACTGGCGACGGTTAACGTTTCGGGCGGAGTTCCCCGTGAAGGCTACAGGGTATTGAACGGCGAAGGCGAAGCAATCGGCGCGGTGGCGTCGGGGATGTTCTGTCCGACAACGGGAACCTATTCGGCGAATGTCTTCGTCCCTCCCCGCTATGCCGCGGCGGGAACAAAGCTTGCCGTGGAAATCCGGGGAAACGCAAAACAGGCGGAAGTGGTAAAACGGCCCCTCTATGTACCTGTGTACAGGCGGAGCGTATGATAAAGGAGTGCTCATTAACACTCCGGGTTAATGTTCGGTTGAACGGCGGCGGTTCCGCCGTCCTATAAAGGAGTGAATATGAAACTTGACGACAAAGCCCGTTATGCAAAAACCCACGAATGGGCGCGGAAAGAAGGAAAGGTGATTGCTGTGGGGATTTCGGATCACGCCCAGCACAGCCTTGGAGACATTGTCTTTGTGGATCTTCCAAAACCCGGATCTTCGTTCAAAGCCGGGGCGGTCTTTGGAGCGGTTGAGTCGGTAAAGGCCGCAAGCGACCTGTATCTTCCGGTATCGGGGACGATTGCCGAGATAAACAACGTGCTTTCGGGAAGTCCCGAAACGGTCAACAAAGACTGTTACGGTGAAGGCTGGATGGTCAGGGTGGAACCGGAAGACTTTGCGGAGTTCGATGCCCTGCTTGCCCCCGCCGATTATGAAAAAATCGCCCAAACGGAGGAATAAGTGCCCTATATTCCGGTGACAGAAAGCCAGAAGGAAGAAATGCTCCGTTTTCTGGGCTGCTCTTCAACGGCGGAACTTTTTACGGATATTCCCGAAGCGTTCCGTTTCCCCCATCTCAATCTTGACGAAGGCTTAAGCGAAGACGAGGTTCTGACGGAGATACGCGCCCTGGCGGAACAGAACCTTGCCGCGGTTTCGGGAAAATGGTTTCTCGGCGCCGGGGCCTACAACCACTTTATACCGGCGGCCGTGGGCGCCCTGGCCGGCCGCGGGGAATTCCTGACCGCCTACACGCCGTACCAGGCGGAAGTAAGCCAGGGGACCCTTCAGGCGATCTTTGAATACCAGAGCATGATAGCGGAACTTTTCGGCGTGGATGTTGTCAACGCGGGACACTACGACGGGGCCACGGCCCTTGCCGAGGCGGTTGTTCTTGCGCTGAAAAATTCAGGCCCCGGCGCGACGGTGCTGCTGCCCGAAGACCTTCATCCTGAATACCGGGAAGTTCTTGCCGCGTACCTTGGAGCCTATAATCCGCGGATTGAAACTTATACGGGCAATCCTGCTTCGGACAGAACGTTTGGCCCCGCCGGCCTTGCCTGCCTTGTTGCCGCCTATCCGGGCTTTTCCGGCGCCGTTCCCGACCTTTCCGGCGCGGCGGCCGCGGCGCACGGGGCGGGCGGTCTTTTTATCGTACACGCCGATCCGGTCATGCTGGGCCTCTTGAAAAGCCCCGGAGAATTCGGCGCCGATATCGTTACCGCGGAAGGCCAAAGCCTGGGCAACGACATGAACTACGGCGGGCCGTTTCTGGGAATCATGGGAGTAAAGCGGGATCTGATGCGGAAGATCCCCGGCCGCATTGCAGGCGAAGCAAGAGACGCCCGCGGAAGGCGGGGCTTTGTCCTTACCCTTTCGGCGCGGGAACAGCATATCCGCCGCGAAAAAGCCGTATCGAATATCTGTTCCAACCAGGGGCTTTCGATGCTCCGTTCCTGTATTTACCTCGCCCTTATGGGGAAGGCGGGCCTTAAGGCCGCGGCGGAAC
>JAITJV010000283.1 GCA_031278755.1 Treponema sp.
TCTCGTCGGGCAGGGGATTGCGGTTTTGCGGGGGCCGGCACTTTACCACATTGGCGATATAGCAGTTCCTGTTTCGGAAAAGGCCTATCTTTCCTTTGGAATCAAGCATTCGGTCAAGAAGCTGTCCGGCCCGGCCCACAAAGGGCCTGCCGGTAGCGTCTTCGTCGGCGCCCGGGCCTTCGCCTACGACCATTACAAGCGGATGGGGAACCCCTTCGCCGGGCACGGTATTGATCCGCGCTGAGCAAAGCCCGCAGCGGCTACAGCGGGAAATATCCGCCGCCACTTTTTCAAGGCTGTCCGTTTCAGAAGACCCGGGTTCCACCGGCAGGGGAAGCCTGGGTTCCGTTGTGGAATTGCCGGGAACGTTTTCCTGAAATTCAACCTGGGTTTCCCGCGCCGGAAATTCAGGATCGTCGGTAAATTCAGGAGTCGTCCTGTTTTTCCGGTATCCTCCGGCAAGGTAATCACCGGCAAGATCAAAAAAAGAGGCGACGGTGGTTTTTTCTTCTTTTGTCACAGTGGTATTGTACCGCGCCTGCCGTGCGACGGAAAAGCCCGCGGGCGCTGTGCCGGAGCCTGCTAGAAGTCCAGAGTTTGCATTTCCCGAATATGGTCGTCCAGGGCGCGGGAATTTTCTATTAGCGCTATGCCTTCTTTTGCAGGATTGAATTTTGGATTGAGTTCAAGAACTTCCTGCCAGCGTTCGACGGCAAGGTCGTAACGGCCTGCGGCATAGGCGTCAAGTCCTTCAAGGTACAGGGCGTCTACCCGGTTGGAAAGTTCTTTCCGGCCTTGATCGCCAAAATTAAAGCGTACGGCAATGCTGACCCGGTTAAGTGGGGTAAGCTGAGTCAAAAGGTCAAGCGAATAGTTTATGTCAAGGGCGATTTTTCCAAAATTCAGGGCGCTTCCCGTAGTTACCCTGTACCCGCCGGATTTACCGAGGACCCCCATCCGCATGGAAAGAAAACTGGTAATGGTAACGTTCATCCCCGCTGCCCAGTATGGTTTTTCCGAAAGAGAAATATCGGTAAAATTAAGCGGTACGGTAAAATCAAAGTCCAAGGTGAGGGGCCGCAGCGGCTTATAGGCCACAGAGGCGGTAACAGCCGTGGGAAGGGCGTCGCCTCCGGACGGCGGCCCCAGGTTGCGCATTACCAGGGCCGCAGAGGCATTACGCTCCCGTGCGTGGTATATTTTAAGAAAATTAAAACGGGTAAGAAGACCGATGTCTATCATCGCCATGGCGGCGGACTGTTCAAGGCCCGATCCGGAAATAAGCTTGCCCGACTCGCCCTGATCGTCCGCGTCAGAAAAATCGGGAACAAAACGAAAAGCCCCCTTTAAGTTGGCTCCCAGGGAAAGACCGGAAAAATAATAACCGGAAAAGAAATTGTAGGAAACGTTCAGCGTCGCCACAGCTTCGGAATAATAACCCTTTGAAACCCTTTCTCCGAACATGTTGTATTCGGAAAACGGCGTAT
This sequence comes from Treponema sp., assembly GCA_031278755.1. Lineage (GTDB taxonomy): Bacteria > Spirochaetota > Spirochaetia > Treponematales > Breznakiellaceae > JAIROE01. The sequence goes on from JAITJV010000283.1 coordinate 1,488, forward strand.
ACAGCCATTTTGCTCCGGCGGCATAGCCTAAATCGCGAAACCGCGACGCAAAAACAATGCTTTCGACATGGGTATCGGCTATCCAGTTGTTATGGAAAAATCCCAATTCGGTGTATTCGAGCGTCGCCGAACCGGCGGGGTTCCACTCGATAAACGACAGATCATCGGCAATTGCGGTAAAGGCCGTCGCCATGCCTTCGGAACGGCCTCCCATCGGGACATTTAACACCGGAAAAGCGGTCAGGCCCGCATTGTCGTCAACTCCATAGATGTCCGATAGTGAGCCGTAGCCGCCGGGATCAAAATCCAGCGCTCCGGCCGCGGATACAGAGAATATACCAAGGAAAAATACCCATAATCTATTCATCGCTAATCCTAATATATATCGGAAACTGGTGTATTTCCATGATATTATATTATTATAGTGTTATAGGAGGTCAACCGATATTTTATAAAGGTATACCAGGTTGATGAAAATGGGTTTTTCTCCCGGAAATCCGGAAAAACAGGGTATTTTTTCTCTGTTGACCGTACTGTTGATACTTTTCACGGCTGTTTTCCCGCTGTATGGAGGCGGGAAAGGAGAGAAATCCGCCTTTGCTGAGGCAGACAGGCTTATTGAGGAAAAACAATACGACCATGCTTTGGCCCTTTTAAATAAATTTGCCTCCGCCGGCCCTGACGAGTTTGAGGAAGCCCAAAAAAGAATACGAAAAATCTTCGGTTACCGGAGCGAGTACAACAAAGTCGCGGAAGAGCTTCTTGTCGTTATAGAAACCCGGCCCGAGGATACCGATCTTATCCTGCGTCTCTCCAACCGGCTTCGAGATCTTGATCCGGAGCGAATTGCCGAAACCCAGGATTTTATCAACCGTGCCTACGAAGTAGCCCTGTTCAGGACGAACCGGAAACGGCTTGAAAACATACTTGCCCAGGGAAGCACTCTTATTGCCCAGGGACGCTATGCCGATGCGATGGAAACCTATACCGGCGGCCTCGACATTTACCAGGCTGAATTTTTTAGGGCCGGTCACGGTACTATCATTGAAAATCAGGTCCGCGGACACATCAACAACATTGTTTCGGGGATTACAAGATTCAATTCCCTGCTCTCTCCCC
>JAITJV010000290.1 GCA_031278755.1 Treponema sp.
CTGCTTATCGCTTCGTTCACGGTTTTTTGAAGAGAATCGGCTACATCGTCCAAATAGGTTTTAATATCAGGCTCATCCCACCGGGATTCAGGAAGAAAAAAACGGTAAGGCTCAACATCAAGGGCCCGGGAAAATTTGGCTATGGTTTCGGCGGAAATCCATTTGTTGCAGTTTTCAATTTCATTGATGAAGTTATGGGCCAGTCCCGTCATCCCCGATAAATTAAGCTGGGAGATACGACGGGTTTCCCGCAGGTGTTTCAAATTCTTTGCAAATAAGAGACGAATACCGGCTTCGTCAAGCTTGATGTCCATTCTACCGTAATTGTCTGTGATATCCGGTAAACAGCCAAATATCTCATGGTGATTAAAATATCACCGATAGATGTAAAAGGACAGAAAAATCGTCTGATTGGAAAAAACGCCAAAAACACCCGGCGGCGTTTTTCAGCGCTGCTTCAGCGGGGCTCCGGCAGGGGCAGGTTATTGAGAATCAGGATCTCGGGCCTGTATTCAAAGTGCATCGTATCAAAGAAAAGCCACTTGCCGCCCCATATAAAACCCTGGGCCTCAAAAGCCTTTATCACGGCATCGGGGGGATGAAAACGCCTGTCGTAGGAAACGGTCCACCATTCGGGGATTTTTCTTGCCGTCCATATCCAGTATGTTTCGCGGCCGCCCAGGGATTTGGGAAGCAGGTCCAGAGCGGCGCCGTAGGCATGAAAACTCCTGCTCTGCGTCTCGGCTATACTCCGCCAGTTCCAGCCGTCCAGGGTGTCAAGGCTGTTTATCCACTGTTTTACTTGAGGGCTGGAAACCGCCTCGGCAAGAATGCGTTCTTCGACGAGGGCAAGATCCTCAAGAATGGAATAATGAACCAGGACCGGATGCCCGAGGAAACGGATGGACTTGACCCGGTCCCAGGATTCGCCGCGGTTATGGGCCCGCCAAAGATCGTCATAAAAATGCTGGGAACGCCTGGGCGGATTCTGACGGCGCCTGTTCACCTGACCCCTCAAGCGATCCGCGTCTTCGGGAGAAGGATCCTTCCAGGGGGGAAGGGACGGAGGATAATTATAAAAAGGCTGGGGATCGTATTCGGCGGCCCTTTCACGCAGTTCTTCAGGCAGGAGCCGCCCCCCTGCGTAATAGTACCACTTTTCATGAAGCTCCTCCGGCGCGCCGAAAAACCTCAGCCGTACCGCCCAGTCGCCGTCCCTGAACAGGACTTCGCCGATGCGGTCCGGATAAGCCTTCGCCAGGGCCTTCATCACCTGTTCGCCGCGGCGGGCGTCTTCAGCCTGCGGCGCCGGAACAACCCGCGCTCCTTCCTGAGACGCATCACCGGGATTCTGCTCGATTTTTGCGGTTTCAGCCGGCTGCGGCGCCGCTGCGGATACTTTTTGGATATTTCCCCCGGCAAAACAGCCACAGGCCGCGGATAAAAACACGATGAAGAAAAAAAACCGGTCGTACAGCAACTGCCGCTCCTTCACAATATAGGAAACCTCCGGAGACTCCGCCTGGGTTTCCGGAGATTCCGGGGCCAAGGAACCTCCAAAAACTGAAATTTCCGGAGGTTCCTTATAATATCACAAGCGGCCGGGATGTTATAGAAGCCTGTTAAGATAGCGCGGCAGGATAACCGGCGCCCGCCGTTGCGCCTTATTGCTCTTTTTCCTTATAGTTCTTATACTAGACTTGTTTGATAACCCGGTTGGCTATCTGCCGGCCGGCGCTGGTTAAAGTCCAACGGCTTTTAACCGCCAGGTCTTGCAATTTTCCGCATAAAGGCTGCGAAATTGCGGTTTTTATATGGAAAACCGGGCCGGACGTTAGTCCGAGTTGACCGGTTTTTCCAGGAGCTTGTTTCAAAACCAAGGGGTTTGAAACAAGCTCGTTTTACAGAGGATATTTTCATGAAAATATGGTTTTTGGCGGCTGTTTCGCTGATGCTTGGCTGTTTTCCCCTTTTTTCCCAGGAAATTATTACCGCAGAACGGTATCTGGAAATGGTTTCCGAGCGATACGGAACGGTAAAAGACTATGAAGCGAACATAGTCATACGTTCGGGAAACAGCGAGATGTTCGGGAAAGTAAGCCATCTTGCTCCGTCTTTTCTCCGCATAGATTTTACCACCCCGGCGGAACAGGTGATCGTTTTCAACGGCGAACAGCTTACCGTGTATATTCCCCAGTACCGGGCGGTGCTGAACCAGGCTATAACCCAAAGCAGGAGGCCCGCCTCGGGAGCTTCCATGGCCAGCAGCCAGGGGCTTTCGCTTCTCAGGCGCAATTATATTCCGTCTTTTATTACCGGGCCTGATCCCATTCCCCTGGAAGCCAATTCAAGGGAAGAAGTGGTAAAACTGCGCCTTACCCGGCGATCAGTTTCGGAAGGCTTCAGGGAAATACAGTTGAGCATAGATCCTGAAACCAGGCTGATCCGGCGCATAGAAGGAAGAACCATAGCCGAAAGCCTTGTTCAATTTGACTTTTCCAATATCAGAACCAATCAGGGGATACCCGAACAGCGGTTTATATACGATTCGCCTGCTTCGGCCAATCTGTACAACAACTTTATTTTCAGGGAAACCGACTAGGCCGGGGAGGAGGAACTGTGGAATCCCTGGGGGAAAAGCTGCGCGCCGCCCGCGAAGAAAAAGGCATAAGCTTTGATCAGATAAGCAGGGAAACCAATATCGCTTCCCGTTATCTTGAAGCGCTGGAAGCGGAAAATTTTTCCGGCTTTCCCGGGGAGCCTTATATTCTCGGATTTCTGCGGAATTACGGAGACTACCTCGGCCTTGATGTTCAGGAATTGCTTTCCCTTTACCGGGCGTTGAAAATTCAGGAACAGCCGATTCCGGTGGAACAGCTTCTCCGTCCGGCTTCCCGGTTTCCCCGTATCGCGATAATCGCCGTCATTGTTCTTGTGGTTCTTGGCGCCGCGGCGGGCGCTTTCTTTTTCCTGCAGAGGCTGCCGGAAAAGGCGCCCGAAACCGCGGCCGTCCGGCGGCCTGCGGAATATGTAATGAATACCGATTCCCTGGAAAGGCGTTTTTACAAGGGAGATTCAGTTTTGATTCCCCTGGGAACCGATCAATACAAGATTGAACTTTCCAATCTCGGCGAAGCGGTAACCCTTACCACTCCGTTAGGTTCCTTTGTTCTTGATCTCAGCCAGGAAGCAACGGCCGATCTTGACGGCGACGGCGTCGCCGAACTGCGGATCACCGCCGCCGACTTCGTCAAAAACAACAGCGACACCGGAGCCCTGCTCCGTTTTGAAATATACGCCGTACCTCCCGCCGCCGCGGAAGTTCCCGAAAGAACCGTACTGCCCGCCGCAACCGCGGTGATCTTCACTTCCCCCCAGGCTTACCCCTTTACCCTGCAGGTTGTCTTTCAGGGCTACTGTATGTTCCGGTGGGAAATTCTTTCTGAAAGGGACAGACGGGGCCGCAATGAGCAGTATTTCCAGCGGTCCGATGAACTTAGCATACAGGCGCAGAACGGTATCCGTATATGGGCGTCCAACGCCCAGACGGCGAAACTCCAGGTCATAGGCGGCGGCAGAACAGCGCCGGTGGAACTGGGCGGAGCGGGTGAAGTAGTAGTGGCGGATATACGGTGGGTCCGGGATGAAGAAAACAGGTACCGGTTAATTTTGGCGCGTCTCGAACAATAAGTGCAGAGAAAAGAAACGCCGCACGGGACATATTTTATGGATCCCTTCGGCTGTGTAAAAAATCAGGTTGACGCGGAAAACATGATGGCCTTCCTTGACGGCTCCGGCTGGATTTCTGCAGATGAACCGGAGCCGGCGGATATTATCATCGTTAATTCCTGCGGTTTTATTGAAAGCGCAAAACAGGAATCCATCAACGCCGTTCTTAACTGGAAAAAACAGTACCCTGATAAAAAAATACTCCTTGCAGGCTGTCTTGCCCGGCGTTACGGGAAACAACTGGCGGCGTCCCTGCCGGAGGCGGATATCCTTTTCGGCAGTTCTGATCTTTCGGAAATTACCCTGGCCGCAGGGACTGCCGCGTATTGCGCACAGACTTTTTCATCAGGCAAAAGGCCGCTCCTCTCCCTCCCCGGTTCCGCCTATGTGAAGATCAGCGAAGGCTGCAACAATCACTGTTCCTTCTGCGCCATTCCCCTGATACGCGGCGGACTCAAGAGCCGCAGTGCGGACGAGATAAGCGCCGAATGCCGGACATTGCTGGATCGGGGTGTACAGGAACTCTGTCTTATAGGGCAGGACACCGCTTCCTATGGCCGGGATTTTGCAGATTCTTCCGGCGAACCGCTGGAAAAACTCCTTAAAGCCGTATCCCGCCTTGACGGTGATTTCTGGGTCCGGCTTCTCTATATGCATCCCGATAATTTCCCCCTCCCTATCCTTGACATTATGTCCGGCGACAAGCGCTTCATCCCTTATTTCGACATTCCTTTCCAGCACGGTTCGGCGAAAATTCTCGCCGCCATGAACCGCAGGGGCGGCGCCCAAACCTATCTTGATCTCGCGGCCCGCATACGGGACAGGCTTCCCGGGGCGGTGATACGTTCCACCTTTATGACGGGCTTTCCCGGCGAAACCGGTGCAGACTTTGAACAGCTCCTTGATTTTCAGGAAAAGATACAGCTTGACTGGCTGGGGGTCTTTGCCTATTCACATGAAGAAGACACGCCCTCTTATTCCATGAAAGGACAAGTGTCAAAAAAAACAGCCGCCGCGCGAAAACGCATTATAGAAGAAAAGCAGATCCCCATTACGGAAAAAAATCTCGGCCGTTTTGTAGGGAAAACCTGGGATATACTTGTTGAAGAACGCACGGAAACGCAGAATTCCGCGGAGGTGTTTTATCTGGGCCGCCTTTACTGTCAGGCTCCGGAAGTAGACGGCGCCGCGGTAATCATCCCCGAAGAAGGAAAGGCCCTGCGCCCGGGAACCTTTATCCACGGACTTGTTGCGAAACGAACCGGTTTTGATTTGGTGGTAAAAACTTTGCGCGAATAGCCAGGACCGTTCCGGCCTCCGCACAGCCGGAGCGTTATGCGCCGTTTTTCATTTTATCTTTTATTTGGCGGCAGCTTTAAAAAATCAGTCATTTTCAAGCGGGCGTCATGCATGTTTTCATTTGTTATTGGACCGGCTTCGTTTAAGAGATAATTAATTTCATCACTTTGTTTACCTGCTTGTTCAAGTATGCCCCTAAACAAAAGGGAATAATATTTTGATGCTTTTTTATCGGGATTTTGCCCGTAATATAATCCCGCCAATTTTATAAAACTATTTGAGTTTTTATATACTTTTATCATTGTCCCGCCTGAATCAAAGATATAAAGATATGCTGTTATATCAAATTCCTCCAAGTCTGTCGGAAATCCAATCAACGAAGGCAAAAATAAAGTTAAACCATTAATCCATCCGCAAATAGAAAAATTGGGAGCGTAATCATTATAACTGGTTACTTCAATAGTATAATATCCATATTCCTGTCCGTTTCCATCCAGGAAACCTGATTGCTCCATAACCCGAGAACCCATGTTGTATAAAATTATATCATTATTGTTATTTTTTAATGGGAGTATTTCGGCTTGACTCATATTGTCAATGTCAATATTTAACTTAGCGTTATTAATAGTTGAAACACAACTTATAGTAAAAAATACTGTTAAAAAAATTCCTCCGAAAAACGCATGAAATTTCATAAAAAACTCCTGTACAATAATTTTACAAAAATGAGGCTGTTCCAAGGCTTCAATTTTTGAAACAAACTTAAATTATTACATATTTACTATTTTGTCAAGCGTTATTTTTAAAATTCATAACCTTTAGGAAACATGCTGCATAACAAGATGTGTGTGAATTTTAGACATTCCCGAATGAAGAACCCCGCCGCAAGCAGCGGGGTATCTTCGTTCCGAGAAGAATGTGATTGTATGTGGGGATACATACCATATTTCGTAGACGTTACAATAATCAACCGCCCCAAGGGGCG
>JAITJV010000103.1 GCA_031278755.1 Treponema sp.
ATGACATTGCCGCTGCCGTCAGTAATTAGTTCCTTTCCCGCAGTTTCCCTCATCACCTCTATCCCGTTCTGCCTGACCAGTTCCTGTATCTTTTTCCAGGTCTCATAGCCGCTGTCCAACATGATGTCACGTCCGTTACTGCGGTAACCGGGGATTGGTTCATAGTAATCCTGAAACCCACCTGACCATGTTATCTTCCACTGTCGCCAGCCGAAACTGTCACGGCACCATTCAAGAAACTTAGGGGCGTTGGCAATGTAGGTTTCGGGCAGCTTGGGGTCGCAGCGGCCTGCGGTAAGGGCCTTCATGTAGGTGAGGGCGTCGTCAAGATTGTCCTCAGGAAGGCCCAGGTCTTTAAGGAAATAGGCGCCGGGTATCCAAAAACCGCCCCCGGAAACAGCGCAGGTGCCGCCCCACTTTGCGCTCTTCTCGATGAGCAGAACTTTTTGCGCGCCGTACTGTTTACAGGCCAGGGCCGCAAAGGCCGCGGTACCGGAGCCAAGCACCAGTACGTCAACTTCTTTGTCCCAGCGCCCCGCTCCGCCCGCCGCTACGGAACTAGTGGCGCAGGCCCCCAGGACCCCTGCCGCCGCGACGACCGCCGCGCCTGTTGCGGTACCCTTGAGAAAGTCCCGCCGTGATATGGTACTTTCTTTTTCTTTACCCATCATGTCCTCCTGTTTGCTTATTTTCAGACATTCCAAGATGTCTTGAATCACCTATTGTTATTCAGTGTTTGTCAAGAAAGGAATCAGGGAACCTTTCAAAACCCGGCCGGGTTTTGAAACCGGCTCGCGGTAATAGATTTCGACGCTAACGGGGTCTTTGGGGCTTAACCGCGGCCTCTGAACAGACCTATCCCCCTGAAAAAGACGACATACGTGCCATGCGGCGGGGCTGTATTGTTTTAGTAAGAGATGGCGATAAGTCTTATATGAGAGAGAGAGAGAGAGCAAGAACCGTGCCAAGATGCCGGGCATAAATGTAAGTATGTATTACTTTTTTGCGTATACTGGCTCATGGAAAAACCCTACCATGCAGGAGGGGAAATGTCAAGGCCGCACAGTGAGAAAGAAAAAATCACTAGGCAGATCCGTTCACGTTACCAGAAAGCCGGACGGTTCCGGGTACGGACACTATGCCGGATTTTTACAAATGCAGTTCCGCCCGCGGATAGTAGTGGCGGAGTATTTCTTCGGCGCTGTAGCCGGCGCTTGCCATGCCGGCGGCTCCGTGCTGATCCAGTCCTATGCCATGACCGTGGCCCGCGCCCTTAAAGATAACGTATTCGACGTTTCCCGCTTCGTCGAACTTGTAGCCGATTGTAAAGAGACTGCTCCGTAACGCGCCCATCGCGGCCCAGATGGCATCGCCTTTTACAAAAACGCTCTTGTCTTCACCCGCTACTTCCAGTTCGTAGACACGGCCCGATATGCCCCTTCCCCTGCTGACGATCCGCCTGATCCTGCCGGGATCTTCGGGAAGGCGGCGGCGGATCTCGCCGGCGGCCACCCATTTTTCCCAGCGGTACGATGACGAAAAGTGGAAGCGGTTTACCGAAGAAAAACTGAACGGAGCTTCGCGTATCCACGCGTCAAGTTCGTCCAGGGGAAGGTACGCGGTACGTTCAGGCAGCAGTATATCCGGAACGGCCGCCATGTACGCGTCATAGCCCCACATTGTCATGCTGTCTTCGCTGTAGCCGCCGTGGTTTGCCGAAAAATAGGCTTTAAGCGGTTCTCCGCCGCCCTTTAGGATAATACCCCTCGTGTCGTTCACCGCCAGCGTAGTCGCCCTGGTTTCCGCCCCGGCTCCATAATAGGCCATGGAATGAGGAGTCCCGTAAAGGTCAAAACCCCTGTCGGCAAATTGGCCCAGATTCGCCAGACTGTAGGAACGGGCGGCGATAGCCTGGGCCTTGAGCGCTTCTTCCGGCCATGCCGCGGGCATTTCCGACGGAATCACTCCGTAAAGGTATTCTTCCATATCGACGATGTTGATCACCGTTACGCCGTTTGCCGAAGGCCGGAATTCCAGCTTTCCCCGGTACGTGCGGTTTGTTCCCGGAGAGCCTACGACAACTCCCGCTACAATCGAAGTGTCGGCGGAATCGTCGTATTCCAGCGTAAGAGATTCCGCGGAACGGATAATAACCCTGCCGTTTGCGTCCTGTATGTCGATTCGTCCCGGTTCATCCGTTCCGGCGCCCGGGGAATTCCTCGCTGCGGGGTTCCAGACAATCCAGAACTGTTCCCTGGCCCCGCCCCGGTAAACGATCCCCGATCCTTCGGAACGTATCCTGAAAGCCCCGCCGCTTTTTACCGAAACAAGTTCCCGGCCTTCGGCAAGGCCTATGCGGATAAGACCCGCCCCGGAACCGGCCGGCGGCGCCTTGGGCGGATTGGCGCTGATTTTTCTGCGTATAAGTTCCGCCCCGGTCCTGACGCCGCCGCGCCGCCGGGCTTCCCCGAAGGCGGTGGTAATTTCGGGATCGTCGGGGAAGCGGCGGGCCGCCCTGCCCAGAATATCGGCGGCCTGGCCCCAGGCGTTCCGGGCGGCGAGGGCCTTGCCCAACGGATAAAGGGCCTGGGTAAAAGCGGCGTCCTGGTTTACCGCGTTACGGTAGCAGTTTTCGGCTTCTCCGGGAGAACTTTTTTCCAAAAGTTCTCCCAGGCTAAACCAGGCGATTGGCCGGTACCGGTCCAGGGCAAGGCTTTCCTGTAAACGTTCTATGGCGCCGTCCGCATCATCCTGTTCTTTGCAGAGCATCGCGTCGAAAAACAAAAATTCCGCCCTGTTACGCGAAGGGGCGTAACGGGCCGCCTCTTCCATCCTGTCCCGGGACACGGCGGCCTTACGCAGTTCACCGGAAAAATAGTACGCTTCAAGAAGATCCAGCCCGCGATCCCCGGAATCGGCCGTGTCTTCCAGGAGCTTTATCATGCCATGGTAATTTCCCAGTTCACGGTATACGGTTATCAGTTGACGTTTTACCGGCATATTGTCATTATCAGCCTCCAGAATCGCTTCAAAAGCCGATACCGCGTCTTCTACCCTTCCGGCATAGTAGGCTTCCAGGGCGTCTTCAAAGGTCGGAACAACCGCCTGTTCCTGGCTTTGCGTTTGCGGCGTCCCGGAACAGGAAAAAGCGCAGAAAAGGAACAGGAACGGCGTCAAAAAGCCCATGTTCCGTATAGTAAGAAAACGCCGGATTGTGCCGGGCCGGGATAAAAATACCATTAAGACTCCAAAAAGCGGGTGTGAACGGCCGGAATTGTTCCGGTATCAAGGCGTTTTCAAATACGGCGTTTTGAAAACGTTTCCATGGCTGTCCCAAAACCGGTTCGGAACAGCTTCCCCTATCTTTTTTCATCGGCGGAAGGGGCCGAATTCTTGACAAAGCCCCTTTATAGAATAATAGTTTTAATATGCTCCAGCGCCAGGCGTTAATCCAGGAACAGCGTTTCAGGTTAAGTCCGCAGATTTATCAATCCATAAAATTAATGGAGCTTCCCGTCATGGATCTGCGGGAAAAAATTCAGGAAGAGCTGGAGAAGAATCCGGCCCTGGAAATGCTTGAGGAGCCGGCCACCGTTTCCCTGGATGAAAACTATACCTCAAGGAAAGATGACGACGACTATTTTACCCTCGGTTCCGATTCGTCGTTTATGCGGCAAAATGGGGAAGAAGAGTCGGAAGAAAAACGGCGGTTTTTGGAAGGAGCCATAGCAAGGCCGGAAACCCTTCAGGAGCATCTGCTCTGGCAGCTTGCCCTGGAAACCGCGGATAACGATGTCCGCCGTATCGGGGAGCTTTTAATTCAGAACCTTGATGAAGACGGCTTTCATATAGAGCCGCCGGATCTGCTTCTTGCGGGAGAAGACAGGGCGAAAACGGCGGAAGCGATGGCCCTGGTTCAGTCCCTGGATCCCTGCGGCGTCTGTACGTCGGGATACCAGGAATCCCTTAAAGTCCAGGCCGCGCTGCTTCCCAATGCGCCGCCGTATATGGAAGCGGCGCTTGACAGGCTGGCCGCCCTTGAACGGGGTAAATTCGCCGAAACCGCGAAGGAACTGGGGAGGAGCGAGGAAGAAATACACGCTTGTTTCCAGCGGATTAAAAACGAACTTTCCCCGTTTCCGGGGCGCCGCTTTGCCGGGGAGAAAACGCGCTACGCGGTGCCGGATGTTGAGGTTCAGCGGAAAGAAGGTGAATTTGTCATTGTTCTTAACAACGAGGAAATTCCCGTACTGGGGATTAATCCGTTTTTTATGAAGATTGCCGGTGAAAAAAACGGCCGTTCCGCCGGCGGTTCCGCGGAAACAGCGGAAAACAGACAGGCGGACGCGAGGAATTTTGTTCAGGAAAACATAAAGGAAGCCCGGTGGTTTATTCAGTCCATCAACCAGAGAAACCACACGCTGCTTCGGGTATCACGGGCAATCGTGGAATTTCAGCGGGACTTTTTTGACAGGGGGCCCAAGTACCTTGTCCCCCTTACCCTAAGGGACATAGCCAAAGAACTTGGGGTGCACGAAACCACGGTTTCCAGAACCGCCAACGGCAAATACATGCAGACCGAATGGGGGCTTTATGAGCTGCGCTATTTTTTTACCAATTCCATCAGCGGCGCCGGCTCGGAAGGTTCACGGTATTCCAAAGAAGGAGTGAAAGAGATACTGAAGGAAATCATAACCGAAGAAGAACAGCGTCTTTCCGATCAGGAACTGGTCGGCCTGCTGGCCCGGCGGGGAATATCCCTGGCCCGGCGTACTGTCGCAAAATATCGCAGCGAGCTTGATTTAGGCTCGTCGTATTCCCGATAAGTTCCGTTTACGAAGAACTCCGCAAACGGAGTCTCCGCGAACGGAGCGCAAAAAAATTATTATGAGGAGGCTGTCTCATGAACATCGACATTAAAGCGGTACATTTTACTTTACGGGATGACGCGAAGGAGTATGTGGAAAAGAAAATTGATCGTATTCACAACGCGGAAAACATGATCGTAGATCTTAGGGTAACCCTTACCAAAGACAAGGATTTTAGCGCCGAAGCTACGGTAAATTTCCGCTGGGGAGTATCGGTTCATATACAAGAGCATGATTTTGAACTTAACCCTGCCATAGACAAGCTGATGGACAAGCTTGAACAGAAGGTTACCAAAGAAAAAGAAAAGGTAAAAGAAAGACGGTAAACGCCTTTTGATCGCAGCCCCGCGTCGCTCATGCATTTGAAACCGGCCCGCTCTATATACAAAGAGCCGTCAAAGGTTTAGCGTACCGGTATGCGGATTATTGTTATTGACGGAATGGGAGGGGGCATTGGGGCGGAACTTTGTTCCCGGTTCAAGGATATGGACAGCGAAATTATCGCCCTGGGAACCAACAGCGCCGCCACGGAACGCATGATAAAAGCCGGGGCCCAGCGGGGCGCCACGGGAGAAAACGCCATACGGGTTACGGTTCCCACGGGAGACTTTATTGTCGGCCCCATCGGCATCATCGTTATAAACAGCATGATGGGCGAAATCACCGCTCCGATGGTAAAGGCGATACTCTCCGGTCCGGGAAAGCGTATACTGCTTCCCCTGCAAAATGAGCACCTTTACATTGCCGGTACCGGAAAAGAAAACCTCGGCAAACTCATAGACGACGCAATCGGGTATATAAAAAGCCGAACCTAAGATCGGCTCCTTGAAACCCTTTTTTCTTTGTTATAAACTGTTTGCATGTCGAGTCTTTTTCAAAAGGGTACTTTTGAAAAAGACTGTAAATCGCTGCTGTTCCAAAACTTCAGTTTTGGAACAGCAGCCCTGGATATAGGATGTTTCGTGCGTTAACGCACGAAACTCCATAGCCGGTTGAAAAACCCTTCGGGGTTTTTCAACCGGCGTAATTGTCAGCGGCGGGGGTAGTATGACCATATCAGAAGCTATACATGTTCTGGAAGGACAAATTTATTGCGGGGAAGAGAATGCCTCTTTGGAAGTGGTTTCCGCCTGCGGATCCGATCTTATGAGTGATGTCATGGCCTTTGTCAAAGACAGGGTTTTGCTCCTTACCGGCCTTGTAAACCCCCAGGTTATAAGAACCGCCGAACTTCTGGATATTCATTGCATAATTTTTGTCCGCGGAAAGTCTCCCAGCATGGACATGATAGACATGGCCAAAGAATCGGATATCATTCTTGGGGGAACTAAATTCCCCATGTTTATAGCCTGCGGAAAACTCTATGAAGCGGGTCTCAAGGCGGGCGGTACCCGCCTTATCTAGTTTCGGCTTGTTGAATCTGTCGTAGACAGGGTGTTTTGTCCAAATTAAAATACCAAAAGAGTAAAATCCACGCCGCCGGGGTTGAGCGTCTATGATCCCTTCAAAAGAAGAAATCCGCGCCGGCATACAAAGGCGCCTTAAAACCCTTTCCAAAGACGTTTTTGACAACAAAGGGGCCGAAGCCGCCGCGAGGCTTTGGGCCTGGAACGATTGGGGCGCGTACCGGTCGGTCCTGGTTTTTTTGTCCACCGCTTTTGAAATCAACACTCAGCCGCTTTTGGACCTCGCGTTTATCGACAGGAAGCGGGTATTTGCCCCGCGAATCGAACAATCATCCCTCGCCTTTTTCCGTATCAATCCTCCGGCGCCCGGTGAAAGGCCGGGGCCCCGGACCGAAGGCGCTTTCGGTATCCGGGAGCCGCCGCCGGACCTTCCCCTTGCCGCGGAAGATTTTCCCGCCCTGGTTATTACCCCCGGCCTGGCCTTTGACCGGCGCGGCGGCCGTCTGGGCCGGGGCCGGGGCTTCTACGACCGTTTTTTTGCCGCCCTGGAATCGGGGGCTTTGCCGGGCCTGCCCGCCGGGCCTGCGTTTACCGCCTGCGGCCTCTGCCTGGAACTCCAGATCACCCAGACCGTCCCGATGGAAAGCCACGACAGAAAAATGGACATGATCCTCACGGAAAAAACCCACCTGCGCCCCTGAGCGGGAAGCTCCGGTAACGACGCGCTACAGACGGCATAGCGCCCCTGTTCCCGTGGGCGCATGCCGCCAAAATCCTCCTAAAATTCCGTGGTTTTTGCCGCCTCAAATTCCTTTTCGATTTCCGGCGACGGCCCCGGCGTGGCAAGGCTTATCACCCAGATAACCAGCGCGGAAACAATGAAGGCCGGGAGCAGTTC
>JAITJV010000113.1 GCA_031278755.1 Treponema sp.
TACCCTTGAAGGGGCCCGGGACGAGCTGTACAGGGAATTGACAAACGGCGAAACGGAGCAGGAGGATATTCGCGCCCGCGCCGCCGCGCTGCGTTCGGATCTTTTGGGCCTGCTCGCCCTTGTTTCAAAAAACGGGGAGTGATCCTTGTTTGACGATCTTTCCTCCGAAGCGCGCCGCATACTTGATGCAGTTCCCGGTCTTGTCGAAAAAACATTTCCCCTCCCCGCGCGTTTCCGAAAAAGCCTTCCCCGCGGTATTGCCGAACTTTCCCGTTTTCTTACGTCGGGCCGCGGGGAACGCGGGACGTCTTACCTCGGAAAGCCGGATCTTCTTTCGGCGTATCTCCGCTATTTTCTTCCCTGGAATCTCTACCGCCTCTGCCGTCTTCTGCCGTCCCTGCCCCTTTCGCTGGCCGAAGGAGATGCGGTTACCGATCTTGGATCAGGCCCTCTTACTTTTCCCGCGGCGCTCTGGATATCACGCCCCGATCTGCGGAACGTTCCCCTGGAATTCCGCTGCCTTGACAGGACTCCCGCCGTCCTTGACGCGGGAAAGCGTTTCTTTGCCGCCCTGACGGAACATTCCGCCGGTTCATCAGGCGCGGGGTCTTTATGGAAGACAAGGACCATTCCGGAAACTCTGGGCGTTCCCGTGCACGGAAAGCCCGCGGCGCTGGTAAGCGCGGTGAATTTTTTGAACGAGTTGTATCAGGATATTCCGCATACGTCACGGCGGGGTCTTGAAAGGGCGGCTCATTTATACGCGGGGATCATCGACCGCCTTGCGGGAGGCGCCGTTCTTGTGGTTGAACCGGGAACGCCGCGTTCAGGGGAATTTATTTCGTGCATGCGGGACGCGCTTGCCGAAAAAGGAAAGTTCCCCCTTTCTCCCTGTCCGCATACAGGCCCCTGTCCCTTCCCCGGTGGAAAGGGCGGGCGGTGGTGCCACTTTGCCTTTGATACGGAACATGCCCCGGCCGCGCTGCACAAACTTTCCGCCGCCGCAGGAATTCCAAAAGAACGCGCCGTCTTGAGTTTTCTCTTTTCAGGTCCCGAAAATCCGAAGCCCGCCGCGGAACTTGTTCGTGTCATTTCCGATCTTTTTCCGGTAAAACCGACGGGCCGGGCCGGAAGCTATGGACGCTACGGCTGTTCGTTAAAAGGACCGGTGCTGATCCGCGGCGAAAGGCCGTTCATGGAAACGCTTGTTTCAGGCTCTCTTTTCGCGCCCCCTTTGGAAGCATCCGGGGAACGGGACAAAAAAAGCGGCGCCCTTATCGTCAGTGGTGAACGAATATCCTTACAATAATTTGAATAACGCATATAATAATGCCATGGGGAATTTTACAAAGGGAGCTTTTTTTCTTTTGGCCGCCGTGCTTGTTTCATGCGGCGCAGAATCGCAGCGCGGCGTGTCGCCGCGCGATAGTGCGGTGCAGGATGCCGGAGAAGAAACAGGCGTGTCCGAAGACGCGGCGTCCGAAAGCCCGGAGGGCGATCTTGAGGACGCCATTGCCCGCCTTTCACGGGCCGCGGACGGTACGCAGCCGGCCGGGGACTTTTGGAACCGTCTGCGGCTGATCCTTGAAAAGGCGGAAATACCCGAAGATATTTCCCGCAATATACTTTCCACAGTAATGGAAAGCCCTTCTTTTATTCTGGATCTTCTTTTCTGCCTTGAAGGCGATCCCTTTTTGTATGCTCTGGTTGACAAGCAGCACGCCCTTCCTGACCGCTACGAACCTTCCGATCTTGTTCCGTTGGGCGGAGGATCGTACCGGGTAAGCCGGGACGATCTGCGGCTCAGGGAAGCGGCCGCCCTGTCCCTTGAAGAGATGGCCGCCGCCGCGAAAAAGGAGGGCGTTATCATCACCGTTTCATCGGCCTACCGTTCCTTTGATTACCAGGTTGAAGTGTACGAACGAAATGTGCGTGAAATGGGAAAGGCCGCGGCGGACAGGGAGTCCGCCCGTCCCGGCTTCAGCCAGCATCAGACGGGCCTTACTGCCGACTTCGGCTCAATCACCGACGCCTTTGCCGAAACGGAGGCCGGCCGCTGGATGGCGGCGAACGCCGGCCGTTTCGGATGGTCTCTTTCATTTCCCCAGGGTTACGAAGACGTTACGGGCTACCGTTGGGAAAGCTGGCATTTCCGTTATACAGGAAAGGAGCTTAACGCCTTCATTGATGCGTATTTCGGCGGCATTCAGCAGTACGCCCTGCGCTTCATACATGAGTGGAAGACCGCTGAACAGACAGCCTCTTCAGTTCAGGAATGATCATAATCCCCGTAAGGATAAAAGAAAAGCCGTCGGCCACAGGTCCCGATGCCACGACTCCCCAAAGGCGCCAGATACGGCCGAAGATCAGCATACAGGGGATAAGGGCGATGAACTGTCTCAGGGTGGTGAGAAATATCGAAAGTTTCGGCCTTCCCGTAACCACGAAGAAATTCGCCGACACAATTTGAAAGCCGTTTACGGGAAGCAGAAGAAGCATTGCCCGCAAGGCCCAGGGCGCGAAGCGGAGCAGGGCGGAACTGCCGTCGGGGGCGAAGAATTTTATCAGCGCAAGGGGGAATAGCTGGCCTATGGCGAAACCTGCGATGCAGATCGCCGTCGCGGCGCCCGTGGCCCCAAGGTAGGCGGTGCGCACGCGTCCGTATTTTTTTGCTCCGTAGTTGTAGCCCAGAATGGGCTGCGCCCCCTGATTAATCCCGAAAACAGGCATGAGTATAATCATGTTTACAGCGCCTGCGATGTTCATTCCGGAAAGGGCTATGTCGCCGCCGTTTTCCACGCCCAGCGATTCGGCGCCGTACCAGCCCATGCTGGTATTGTAAAGCAACTGTACGCCCGACATGATAAACTGAAGCAGAAACTGCGCGGAACCGAACGCCATGATTTGCCCGACGATGGACAAACTGGGCCTGAAACTTCTCCTTTTGAGTTTTATTACCGCCCTGTTTCCAAGGCTGAACGAGAGGATCCAGATCGCGGAAACAGCCTGCGAGATGATGGTCGCCCATGCGGCCCCTTCAACCCCCCATTCCAGGGCGAAAATAAAAACAGGATCGAGGATCATGTTCAGCCCTGCGCCGAGCACCATGCTGATCATAGTTACGGTGGGAAAGCCCTGCGCCCTGGTACAGTGGGAAAAACCGAAGCCTACCA
The DNA here is from genome assembly GCA_031278755.1 of Treponema sp. Classification (GTDB taxonomy): domain Bacteria; phylum Spirochaetota; class Spirochaetia; order Treponematales; family Breznakiellaceae; genus JAIROE01. The sequence goes on from JAITJV010000113.1 coordinate 3,174, forward strand.
TCATGAAAGGGCAGCCGTAGAGTATAATACGGAAGTAGCTGCGGGCGTAGTCCAGTGAAACACTGCCTTTCTGGGCGCCGAGGATCGAAAGAATAGGTTCAAGAAAGGCAAGCCCCAGGATCGTCATCAGGAATCCCGTAACCGCAAGGAGCAGGAAACAGTGGTTGAGGGCGTTTTCCGCCTCGTTCCGCCTGCCCTGCCCGAGCCGTATGGAGATCATATTGGCCGCGCCTATGCCGAAAAGCATGGCGAACGCCATGCTTATGGTCATGAGGGGAAGGACGAGGGAAAGCCCCCCCAGGGCCACCTCGTTTACGCCGCGGCCTACAAAAATACGGTCTACTACATTGTAAAGGGCGTTGACCAGCATGCCCGTAACGGCGGGCAGGGAAAAACGGAGAAGCAGCCTGCCGACCCTTTCGGTGCCGAGACGGTCTGCAGCGTCTTCCTTGCGATTTTGGGCAGGAGTATTTCGTAAAGCCCTATCCTGCGGAGATACATCAATTGGTGAGTCTGGCAAAAAGTTCTCCTTATATTCGTGCTGGGGGGTTTAATAAGAACCCGCCCGCCAGTTTACGGGGGAGCTTCAGGGCGCTTAAAAAGGTATTAACCCCCGAATACAAATACCTTATGAGAATAACATACCTCGTCCCTTCAGGGTGAGGTTGTTGATCCATGGCGCATAAAACCTTACAAATCTTGTCAGGATCAGCCGGCGCGTCAGCTTTGACTAAATTGCAAGTTTTCTTTTTTTTCATAAAAAATATACTCTTTTTTAACATTATGTGGTAGAATAATTCAGTGTTTTCAACCTCCCCGAAAGGGTATAATCAGTATGAAGGAGCAGTGTATGAAACGAATCGTTTTTTTCCTGACGGGTTTGGCTCTTGCGGCGTCATTGTCCGCCCAGGTCAACCTCCCTGACTACCGTTTTGCCTCGGGAAACTGGAGTATTTCCGGTTCCCGCCTCTATCAAAATGATGCGAACGCCGGGCTTGCCAAGGTGAATATCCACGTTCCCCAGAACGGCCCCATGCTTTACGCATTTAATGCCCGGTATGAATCCGGCGCTGAAGACGGCCATGGCGGGTTCGGCCTCCATATTTTCGCGGATACGGTGATTAACGCCCCTTCATGGGGAACCGGAAATTCCTATCTGCTCTGGCTTAATTATGATGAAAATCCCGTCAGCCGTTCCATACCGCGCGGTTTTAGCGCCCAGGTATACCGCAGTTATACCAACAGCAGGATGGATCTGGTGCACAGCGTGGATCTGAACAACTATGCCTATCTTTTGACCCAGGACAACCTTTCTTACCCCGTTCCCTTTAAGATCGCCGTGGACGGCTCTTCGGGCGAAGTCCGGGTTTATGATCCCACCGACGCCGCCGGAACCGCCTATTACTATTTTTACGTAAACGGAAAAGATGTCCCCTTAAACGGGAATTGGGTGGCGCTGAGAACCAACGGAATACGGCTTTCTTTCGCAAATCCCTGACGGACGAAGACCGGCAAAAGGCCCGAAAAGGAACCTTCAAACTCCCAGAGGCTTTCGGGGGTTGGGGAGGTTCCGGGCGCCGGTCCGCCTGTGGTTCCATAATTCTAACGGGAACCTCTAAAAATTTCAGTTTTTAGAGGTTTTCTTGCCCCTAATAATCATTTGCCCGGGGATGAAAATGAGGATAGCATGAGAAAAGTTCATCCTTTATTTCAAAATAGGGCAGCATAAAGAATTCCGGATACCCTTCAATATTAAAATGAAGTTCTTTGCCGGCCGGCTTAAGCCACTCGGAGTATTTTTCCGGATCTTTATTCAGAAGAATGCGTCCGTTATTATCGGCGGGGGCAAATTCCACGCCGCTTGATCCGGCGACCGCCATCAGCAGGGGGCCGTATTCAAACGCCCAGCGTTTATAGGCGACGGGCGGTTCGGCGCGTTCGTCGTAATATTCTTCCGCGCCGTGGTACAGCGTCTTTGACCAGCGGAAGCGCAGATCAAATTCAACTTCATGGGCGCCGCTCCAGTCCTTTTCAATTGAAAGATATGAACCTGCTTCTCCCCGGTATCTGTCTTTTCCGTCCGCCGTAACGGCGACAGGTCCGTCCGTCCAGGCGGGAATGCGCAGTTTAAGGGTGAATGTTTGTTTTCCCTGTCCTTCGATGCGGATTTTTACCCTGCCGTCATACGGCAGCTTTGTTATGGTTTCCACCTTAACGGAGGCCCCGTTTCTGTTCCAGTTAAATTCGGAGGCGTTGTAAATATCAACATAAAGGGAATCGTCGTTTACACTGTAGAGGAATTCCGGCAGCAGGCCGAAGAGACGGGCGCCGACGCCGCAGCAACAGTGCACGAGGCCGCTCTTTTGTTTGTATTTATCAATCCATGCAAAATAGCGTATGCCCTCAGAGCCGTCCTGATTTGCAATGGCAATATTATAAAGCGATTTTTCAATTTCATTAACATATTCCTCTTTGTCGGGGAACAGGCGGTGAAGACGCTGGTTAAGCAGTATCCAGAAAGATGTACAGCAAAGTTCATTGTACGGCCTTGGAGGGGAAAGCCAGTTACAGCCCGGATGGGCGTCAAGAAATTCGCACATGACTATGCCGCCGCCTACATGCTGCCAGTCCTGTTTGTACATTTCATAGGCATTCATCACCGCCCGCAGGTAGTAGTGTTTTCCGGTGGCGCGGTAAAGATCCAGATAACCTTCAAACGCTTCAAGCTCCGTACCGTGGGGGTGCGGTTCAACGCCGGGCTGCTTGCGGGTTTCAATAGCGTTTGGCTCCCGCATGATAAACTGGCCGAGCCGCCAGTCTTCTTCATAATACTGCACGGTATTTTCAATGTCTTCAGGTTTTCCGATTGGAGTATTGTAAACAAAAGGGCTGCAGACAAGCCCCTGAAAGGCCAGCGACAAATATTTGATTACCGGAAGATCATCGCAGCGGTTAAACCAGTCCTGCCAGCGGCGCAGCATATCCATTGCGTGCGGATTGCCGCCAAGGGCGGCGGCGTAAAGCCCGTATGTAAGCCAGATGCGTACATAATGGGGGTACTCCAGCGTTCCGAACTGTTCCTTCGGTACGGCCATAAGGTACCCGTCGTCTTCACTGCAGGACTTTATTTCGTCAATGATGGTATTAACCAGCTTCTCAAGATTTGCGTCGCTTGTCCATCTGAGCGCATTTCCCGCGCCCATCAGGATCATGCCGGCGGTCTGCCCCTTGATATTGTCTTCAAAATGCCCCCGGTAAGGTTTGCCCGGAGCGGTCTTTCCCGCTTTTTTTCTGAACCAGTACAGCGCCGCGTCAATATCTATTTTTTGCAGGTAGCCTATATTATTTCGAAATACCTCCGCAAAAAGGCCTTTGATCAAAGATACTCCGTAAAGAGGTGAAAAAATCCTGTCGGGTACCTTGTTTTTTTTGTTGTTGTCCAGAATCTGTATGGTAAGCCTGCTCATAATTTAATCTCCCTGTAATTTGTATTTTTCACCCAGGGCCAAAAGTTCGTTTAAGGACCGGGCGCCTGAAATGGAATCCGTGCTGGAAAGATTTGCCGCGGCTGAACAGTTTGCCAGATTCAGCGTTCTCAAAGGATCCCATCCATGGTAAAAAGCATAGAGCGCGCCTGCCGCAAAGGCGTCCCCGGCGCCGACAGTACCCTTGATATAGTCTCCGGGAACGTCAATCGAAGGCATGGAGCAATAACCGTCCGGGCCAAGAAGATAGCCCCCCTCAGGGCTGTGCAGTATCACCGTGTCCAGAACACCCAGATCCTTCAGTTTTGCGCAGGCGTCTTTCATCGCCCCTTCCAGCAGCTTCCCTGTTTCGTCCCGTACCTTGATTCCGGCAACCATGGAACCTTCAACTTCGTTGATGACAAGATAATCACAGTGCTTCAGGGCCGGCCTTACGATCCTGGCAAAACGGTCCGAATCTTCGCTTACAACGTCCATGGAAGTTTTAACGCCCGTATCTCTGGCTTTTGCCAGAGTCCGGGCCATCACAGTGCCGTACTCAGGATCTTCACGGTCAAAACGATCCAGCAGCAGGGCGTATCCGATATGGAAAAGATCGGCGTCAAGCGAGTCAAAATCTATGTCCCCCATATCAAAGACGCTGTTCGATCCCCGGAGGTTGAAAAAAGTCCTGGTGTTGTCCGCCCTGGATGTAATTACATCCGTGTAGCCCGTTGCCGCTCCGGGCAGGAATTTTATCCGGGAGTGATCGATTCCATATTTATCAAAGAGGTCTATTATAAAGCGGCTTCTTTCATCTTCGCCCAGAACGCTTACGGCCCTGAGGGGAAGGGACGGATCCATCTTTGCGAGATCTATAATGGTGTTGCTGACGCAGCCCCCTATAGCCATACGTTCTTCGATAATATTGGCAAGCATGCCTTTACGGGGGAAGCTTTCTACAACCTTGATATAGTCTACAAAGATGTTGCCGGCAATAACTATTCCTTTTTTCATTTGAACCTGATGACCTCGTACCCCAAATATTTGGACATTGCTTCTTCGGCCGCCCGGGAGATGGTTCCGTGCACAAGACTCATGTGATGACGGTAGCCTTCGGTTCCTACATAAGAGAGAATATCCTGAAGGTTGTCCGCCTGCATCACCACCCCTGTTCCGAAGAAGCCTTCTTCAATGGCGTCCCCGGTGAGCTTTCCTTCTCCAACAAAGACGCAGATTTTCCCGTCCTCGGTCTTGGCGCTTCCAAAACTTACCGGTTTGTTTTTCAGCATCTTTCCCTGATTTACTCCGACTCCGCTGCCTTCGCCGTAACTCTTTGCAAACATTTTATGATCAATGGTGCAGCCTTTGCCTTCCATCAGGGAGACAGGCGCCGGCCCGCAATGGAAGAGTATGACCTTGTCATCCTCGTACCCGAAATTATTGTTAATGTCCAGCAGCACCGGAGCGCTTCCTGATACAAGAGACAGCGCCCGCATAACAATGGTGTTGGGAATATCCACTTCACAGGCCGCCTGTATTCCCCGTTCATTGAGTTCTCCCAGGATGAGGCACGGCGCAATGCCGTACTTGAGTTCGAGTTCGTTCCAGCAGCGTATGGCAACGGCGTGAAGGCCGTATTGCGTGATAAGATCGTCAACAACGGCGCCGAACCGGGAAATATCCTCCAGCTTTTTAACGGGAAAATTGAATTCGGTAATTTCCAGATACTGTTTCTTTTTTTCCTCAATCTGTTCCCGCGGAACCTCTTCCATGCGGCGGAAAATTTCGGCCAGATCAAAGGTTTCAACATTGACGCCGTGCCGCTGCAGACCGATTTCATCCACCCTGACCGTTTTGAACGCCGTGGTCCGGGCGCCTATGGCCCCTATGTTCATGATGCGCATTCCCTGTACCGCGCGGCAGATTCCGGCAAATTGCCGGAGATGATCCGCAAAGATCTGTTCTTCCGGATTAACCGTGAAGGGAGGCATAATGGTGTATTTGACGCCGTTCTGCCGCAGGACATTGCAGATCGCAAATTTTCCGCACATGGCGTCGCGGCGGCGGGCAAAGTCCATCTGCCCGGGAAGGTCGCGGTACGCCTGCACCAGCACCGGAACGCCGCATTCGGCCAGGGCGATCATGGCGCCGTTTTCATCCCCGAAATTCGGCAGGCAGAGGATAAGGCCCTGGTATCTGCCCCGGTTTGCTTCGAGAAAAGCGGCGTATTTACGCCCTTCCCCGTGGGTTTCAACGGCGCCGTAACGGGTTTCAGCTTCGTCCATCGCAAGGTATCCGCAGCCGGCGGCCTCGACCGCTTTAATCATTTCCTTCCTGGCGCCTGCAATTAATTCACCGGGGAAAAACCCCCGGTTGCCAAAATAAAGGGCAAACGTTACTTTCTGCATACTCCCTCCATTCCATACCGCGTGATCATGAATATCTCATCTCTACGTCAAGAAATCTCACAGCCGGCTTGTTTTTCCAGTTATTATGCATTTTTTGCATTAGAATATCCACACAGACTAAAGACTCGTTTTCGATGCACCGTATACTGGGGAAATTTACCGGCAGCATTATCTTTTCCCGTATATCATCAAAACTTGCAATAGAAATATGAGAATAACGGTTTTTTGCGTGTTTTTCCAGGGTATACAGGATCTCATAGGCCATAAGATCGCTGAATGCGACAATGGCGGTAAAAGGCAAACTTTCCCGCAGAACCTGCAAAATTGCTTCGCTGCTTGCCCCGGCGGTGATATTGGTAATGCGGATCATGTTTTCATTGACGGGAATGCCGTTCTTTTTGTGGGCGTTCCGGTAGCCCTGCAGCCTGTCCGTCCCGCTGGAGATATAGAGGGGGCCGCCGATGTAAAGGATATTTACATGGCCAAGGCCGATAAGGTACCCCGCCGCCAATTCCCCGGCCTTGACGTCATCCCATACGATCGCGTCGGATTGTATGTCCTTAAAATACCGGCCTACCAGAACAAAGGGAATGCCGAGGTTTTGCAGAAAGAGGATATTATCCCTGGTTTCCTGTACCGGACAGAGAATAATGCCGTCCACCCGCCTGCTGTAAGCGGAAAGAATGGCCTTGCGTTCCCATTCGGTATGCTCTCCGGTACTGTAAATAATGATCGTATACCCCTTTTCCTGCATTGCCAATTCGATGTCCCGCACAAGGGAACCAAAAAACAGGTTTGAAATATCGCCTATGATTACCGCAACCGTCCTTGTTTTTCCTGAACGCAGGGAACTTGCGGCGGAATCACCCACATAACCCAGTTCTTTGGCCGCTTCCCGTATATTTTTTCTGGTTTCAAAGGATATGTCGGTTTTATCCTTCAATGCGCGGGATATTGTATTGATGGTATACCCTGTTTTTGCCGCAATATCTTTCAGGGTTATCCTTTTTCCACGCTCCACACAGCCCCCTTGGTGCATTAACGTTAACGTAGATGATATACCTGTTTTGCCATGCAATCAACAAAAATCGGCAAATTCCGGCCAAAACAGGTTTATTTTTTTTAAAAAATTTTTCTTGACAGCAGGAAAATTCAGATTATATAATAACGTTAATGTATGCGGGGTTTTCCTGTAAATAACATTGTATGGAGGATAAAGAATGAAACGAATTGCGGCTGTTATGGTGGCGATGCTTGTTTTGTGCGGTACTGTTTTTGCCGGTCCCGGGCAGCAATCGCCGGGGGATGTTGTAGTCAAGGTGCGAAGCGGATGGGCCCAGGGCGCCCTGCCCAACTGGCCGGCGGCCATTGCGGCCTATGAAGCTTCCCATCCCGGGGTAAAAATCCAGATGGAGTATACTCCGGCGGGTGAAGATTCCATGGCCAAGCTGAGGGCGGAATTTGTAGCGGGCAACCCCCCTGATATTGTTCAGGCCTGGAAAACGTATTTCAATGAATTTGTAGACGCGGGCCTTGTGGAAAAGCTGAACGATCAGTATGACAAATACGGATGGAAGGCCGGCACCCTTACCGACGGCGCACGGAGCTGGTGCGCCCCCATCGCGGACGCGGCGAACGCCAACGCGGATGTGTACGGAGTGGCTGATTATATTAATACCAGTGTGTTCTACTATAATACCGATGTTTTCAACAGCCTCGGCCTTAAGGAGCCTACGAACCTTGAAGAACTGATTACGGTTGGAAAGGCGTTAAGGGCCGGCGGCAAAAAGCCCCTGCTGGTTACCGGCAATAATGCCAATTTTGTGGATCTTTTGGCGAAAATACAGGTACAGTTTACCGGTTTGCAGTACCTGCTTGACGTCAACAGCGGGAAGGCGAAACTTACCGATGCGTCCATGCTCAGGGCGATGAAGATTGTGGAACGCCTTATTAATGAAGGCATCGTGGACAAGAGCAGCATGACGTACCGCTCGGAGGATTGCTGGCCGGAGTTGGCAAATGGAAACGCGGGTATGTTTTCCATGCATACTTCTGATGACAGGCAGTTGAGGGACATACAGGCGGAAAACCCAAATTTCCACTATGCAATCATGAAGGGGATTAAATTTACGGACAATCCGGTTACCGAATATTCATGCACCTACGGGGGCAACTGGATGATCCCCGCAAGCAGCAAGGTCAAGGCCCAGGCCAAGGAATTCCTCTTCTACATTTTTGGCGAGGAAGTGTCAAAGGGAAGCGCGGCAAGCGGACGTATTACCAATATGCTGAAAGCCAACAGCAGCATAGGCAGCCCCGCGATACAGACCGTTGTCCAGTATCAGCTCCCCAAATTGAGCTATGATACGTTCTACATCATCGACATGGTCCCCGGTTCCGTGCTTAACGCGCTCTGGGCGGGAATGCAGCAGATGCTTCAGGGAACTGCCAACTCCGAAGCAGTACTGGCGGACGCGCAAAGGGCAATGGATAGAATTATCTCCGAACGGTAAAGCCTGCCCGTTGTAAAGACTGAAGAAGCAAAACCCGGCTTGAGAATACTTCCCGTGCCGGGTTTTTGTATTCCTGACATTATGGCTGTAAAAGGAGGTGTTAAAGTGTGCAACATGCGGGTCCGCCGCCAGATACGCAGTTTTATATTTTTTAATGTTCCGGCATTGGTTGTTTATACTGTTTTTTGGATAGTACCGATACTTTTAAACTTAATCGTAAGTTTTTCGACCTGGAACGGCGTAACACATATTTCAAGAATAAAATGGGTTCTTTTCAGAAACTACTTTAATATTTTTACCGATGAAATGTTTTATAAAGTAATATCCCATAATTTTGCTTTTCTTTTGATAAATGTGCTGTTTATTCCGACGGTTGCATTTTTTGCGGCCCTTTGTGTTGAAAAGGGCGTAAAATACAGGGGTTTTTTCCGAACCGCCCTGTTTGTACCCGTAACGCTTCCCATGCTTTTGGTGGCGATTCTTTTCCGCTGGGTTTACAGTATAGACAACGGTATGATCAACGCCTTTCTCGGGTTTATAGGCCTCAAAGGGCTTCAAACCGATTTTCTGGGTAATAC
>JAITJV010000122.1 GCA_031278755.1 Treponema sp.
GCCGGCACGTCCTATAAAGTGGGATCGATCAACATCGCCGCGGGCTGCGCCTTCGACGGATTCGCCGTCAAGGATTACCATAGCCGTATTGCCGGAGACAGCATGGTTATCCTTGTTGAACGTAAAGGCGAATGTATACTTCCGTCCGGTTCCGTGCGGCTTCTCCGGGGGGATCGCGTGCACTTCCTTGCGACCGAGTCGGAAATGGACCGTATCTTTCAGTATGCGGGGCTGTCCGAAAAACCGCTGCGGAAAATAGGCATTGTAGGCGGAGGACGTGTGGGGACCCTCATTGCCGAAGGGCTTCTGGAACACAAAGAAGACGCGGGCTTTTCGCTGTTCGCCTTCTTCAAAAATTTCATGCCGCAGAACAATTACCACGTGGTGATCATCGAACAGGATTATGTATTGTGCAAGGATCTGTCCGCCCGCTTTCCCGGCGCCCTTGTCCTTAACGAAGATATTTCCGATGAAAGTTTTGTGGCGGAAGAGCGCATAGGCGATTTTGATCTTATTATAGCCGCAACGGATCTTCAGGAACTTAACATCATCACCGCAGTATACCTCAAGTCGCGGGGAGTCGCGCGGACCATCGCCATGGTTACCGGTTCAGGCTACGCCGCCATTGCACGGCAGCTTGGAGTAGACGTGGTGATCCCGGTAAAATCGGCGGTGGTTGACGCCATCCTTTCACGCCTCATGGGAGGGGGAGTCATGGGCGTTCACAGTCTCGGCGACGAGGGCATCGCTATTATTGAAATTGAAATCGATTCCGGATCGCCCGCCGCCGGCAAAGCGCTCAGGGAATGCCGTTTCCCGGCTGAAAGCCTTGTGATGCTGGTGAACCGCGGGGAAAACTCCATGCTTCCCCGCGGTGATTTTGTCGTAACGGCGGGGGATCGTATGGTCCTTATCACCAGAAAGGGAAGCGAAGCGGAAATCCGCAAGCATTTTGGTCCCGCCGCATGAAACACACGGTAATACCAAGGGTTCTTATCATTCTCCTTGGAATCGCGGCGCTTGTAATGGGCGTTCCCCTTGTAATGGCGGCGGTTCTTGGAGAGACGGGGATGATAAAGGCCTTTGCCATACCCATGGCGGTGATTCTTGTTCCGGCGGCGCTGACGGCGTTTTTTACGCGGAAACAGCCCCTGCTCTTTACCCCTTCGGACGGATTCCTCCTTGTTTTTTCCGCGTGGCTTTTTACCTGCCTCCTCGGAGCGGCGCCCTACTGTATTTCAGGGATCGTCCATGTTTGCGACGCCGTCTTTGAAAGCGTCGGCGGTTTTGCCACTACGGGCGTAACAACCATCGCCAACATCGAAGCCCTTCCGCGATCCCTTCTTCTCTGGCGGAGCCTTACCTACTGGCTGGGCGGCATGGGAATAGTGATGATCACCGTAGCGTTCATGCCCATACTCGGCGTAGGCGGCTTTCAGCTTCTCAAGGCGGAAACGTCGGGGCCGGAAAAAGAAAAAGTGACCCCGAGGGTAACGGCCACGGCGAAATTCCTCTGGTTTCTGTACTGCGGCCTTAGCGTTGTCCTTATTCTTCTTTACCGTCTTGGAAACATGAGCTGGTTCGACGCCGTCTGCCACGGCCTTGCCACCATAGCGTCAGGCGGAGCAAGCACAAGAAACAGCGGCATCGCTTCGTTTAATTCCGGTTTTATAGACGCCGTCGCTACGATCTTCATGCTTCTTGCCGGGCTTAACTTCAATCTCTATTACAAACTCCTCAGGGGAAAATTCCGGGACGTCTTTACCAATACCGAAGGCCGCGCGTACATCCTCATTTTTTTGGTTTCCGCGGCCGTCCTCACCGCAAGCCTTGTACCTGTATACGGAGGAAGCGCCCTGCGCTACGCATCCTTCCAGGCGGCGTCCATCCTTTCCACGACGGGAAGCGCCATCGCAGACTACGAGGCCTGGCCTGAACTCGCCAAGGCGGTGCTTCTGTGCCTCATGTTTGCCGGGGGTTGTTCCGGTTCCACGGCCGGAGGCATAAAGGTGATCCGCCATGCCGTGCTTTTTAAGCAGGCGGGAAACGAACTGCGGCGGCTTGTGTACCCCAGGGGGATATTCAGCATACATCTTAACCGGAAAGTGGGCCGCAAGGACGTCGTGTACGGCGTGGCGGGATTCGTTTTCCTTTACCTCATGGTTGTCGCCGTTACGGCCCTTGTGACGGCGGCGTCAGGTACGGATATTTTTTCGTCCTTCAGCGCGGCTCTTGTCATCACCGGAAACATAGGCACCGGTTTCGGGGCGGCGGGGCCCGCCCGCAATTACGGCGCTTTCCCCGATCATATCAAATGGCTTTTTTCTTTTGTGATGATAGCGGGGCGGCTTGAACTGTGGACGGTATTCGTCCTTTTTACCCCCGAATACTGGAGACGGTAGGATTTTTCTCTTGCCCTGTACCCCGGATTTTAGTATCATTTATGGTGGAAGCGCGCCGCGCTTCCTTCTTGATATAATTTTACAGTACAAACCAATAACCCGCCGCAAGCGGACAAAGGAGCGCTCTTAATGGCACAGCACCAGTTTCAGACCGAGGTCAACCAGCTTTTGCACCTCATCATCCATTCCCTCTATTCCAACCGCGAGATCTTCCTCCGCGAACTTGTCTCCAACGCATCGGACGCCCTGGACAAGCTCAAGTATCTTACCGTAGCGGACGAAGCGTATAAATCCATCAGCTTTGATCCCCGCATTGACATTTCCTTCAACAAGGACGCGAAGACCTTCACCGTCGCGGACAACGGGATAGGGATGAACGAACAGGATCTTGTTGATTCATTGGGAACCATAGCCAGATCGGGTACAAAGGCCTTTTTGGAAAAACTCAACGCCGATGCGAAAAAAGATTCCAACCTCATCGGGCAGTTCGGCGTAGGCTTTTATTCGGCCTTTATGATCGCAGACAAGATTGAAGTAACAAGCCGCAAGGCCGGAGAAGACGCGGCCTGGAAGTGGACAAGCGAAGGAAAGGAAAGCTACGACATTGAAAGCGCCCAACGGGAAAGCCAGGGCACGACGGTAACTATCCATCTTACCGAAGAAGGAACCAAATACGCAAACCGCTGGTCCATAGAAGACATTATAAAGCGCTACAGCAACCACATCGCCTTCCCCATCTACCTTACCTATGAGGAAAAAGAATGGGACGACAAGGGAAAAGAAAAAAGCAGCAAAACAAAAACGGACAGGATCAATTCAGGCGTCGCCCTCTGGCGGCGGCCCAAGTCCGAGATAAAAGAAGAAGACTACAATGAATTTTACAAAACCTTTGGTTCCCAGTTCAGCCACGACGGCGAAGACCCCCTCTTTTACATCCATACCCGCGCCGAAGGAACGCTTGAATACATCACCCTTTTTTACGTTCCAAAAAAAGCGCCCGCCGATATGTACCATGTTGACTACAAGAGCGGCGTAAAGCTCTATGTAAAGCGCGTCTTCATCACCGACGACG
>JAITJV010000177.1 GCA_031278755.1 Treponema sp.
GCGGAGCCTTCCTTCCCTCGGCGGCATCCAGAAGCGGCCGGGCGTGGGCGTGTTCACGGGAGAAATCGATCCCGTCAATTACAAGAACGCCGATCCCGAAGTGCTGCTTGAGCTGGGCATGGAACAGCACTTTGTTTCCTACATTATGGGGGAACGGTACTTCAAGGCGGGCGGTTATGACAGGGCGCTTGCCGAATACAACAGGGCAATTTCGCTTAAGCCGGACTTTGCGGAAGCGTGTTTTTCCCGGGGCAGAACCTTCTACGAAAAAGGGGATCTGGACCGCGCTATTGCCGATTACACTTCCGCCATCAGGCTGAAAAGCGATTCGGCGGCGGCGTACAACTGCCGGGGCTGCGCCTACGCCGGAAAGGGCGATCATGAGCGGGCTGTCGCCGATTACACCCGGGCCATTACATTGAAACGTGATTACGGCGACGCGTGGTTTAACCGCGGCTGCTCGTACCGCGAACAGGGTGAATACGACAAGGCGATTGCGGATTTTTCAACGCTCCTGGAACTGGAACCGAAAAACGCCGCTGTTTATAATCAGCGGGGAACCGCATGGTATTACAAGGGCGAAGACGAACGGGCCGCGGGCGATTTTTCCAGGGCCATCTCACTGAAGCAGGATTTTTCGCTTGCGTGGTACAACCGCGCCACGGTATGGCGGACCATGGGAAACCCGGCGCGGGCGGAAACGGATTTTGCCGAAGCCGCGCGGCTTGGATACAGGCCGTAGCATGACCGTCTGGCTTGCGACGGGCAACGCGCATAAAAAGGCCGAACTTGCCGCCATACTCAGGTCTGACAAAACGCTCCGCATTCCTTCCGACGCGGGCATCGCGTTCGATCCGGCGGAAAACGGGAGCACCTTCGCCGAAAACGCCCTGATCAAGGCGGAGGCGCTCTGGAGCATTGTGAAGGAGCCGGTGATAGCCGATGATTCGGGCCTCTGCGTGGACGCCCTGGGCGGCAGGCCGGGAATTTACTCTGCGCGTTACGCGGGCCCGGCGAAAGACGGCGGCGGAAAAAAAATCGGCGCCGCCGAACGCAATGCGCTGCTCCTTGGCGAACTGGACGGCGCCGCCGAAAGAAGCGCGCGCTTTGTCTGCGCCATGGCGCTTGTATACGGTGAAGGCCGTTTCTTCATTGTGCAGGAAACGCTTGAAGGGGAAATCGCCCTGCCGGAACAAGCCGCGGGAACAGGCGGCTTCGGTTATGATCCCGTATTCTTTCTGCCCGAACGCCGCTGTACGCTGGCCGAACTTGACGCCGGTGAAAAAAACGCCCTCAGCCACCGGGGAAAAGCCGGCAGGATCATCGCGGGGTTTCTCGGCGCGCTGCCCGCCGGCCTGTAGCCTGACAAACGCGCCGCTTTACGCTATAGTCTTTTCCAATGTCCAGACTCAACCTTGCCGCCGAACTCAACGAACCGCAGATTACCGCCGTTACAACCGTCGAAGGCCCCCTTCTTATCATAGCGGGCGCCGGATCGGGAAAGACCAGGGTGATCACCTGGCGCATCGCCAACATGCTTGAAAAGGGAATTCCCCAGCATGCGATTCTTGCGCTTACCTTTACCAACAAGGCCGCCAGGGAGATGGAGACGCGGGTCAAGGAGATCACGGGGAAAAAACTCCAAAGCCTTACCGTTTCGACCTTTCACGCGTTCGGCCTCGGGATGCTCCGCGAAGAAGCGGAGCAGATAGGCCGCCGGAAAAACTTTTCGGTGTATGACGAAACGGACAAGCTTTCCCTCATACGGGAATGCCTGCGCGAATGCCGCCTTTATTCCGACAAGATAAACCTGTACACCCTCGGTTCCCTTTTTTCGTCCGTCAAAACAGGCCGGTCGGGATGGGAGGATGATTCGGTCTGGGAGCCGGTATACAGGGAATACCAGGAGAGCCTTAAAATCTACAACGCGCTTGACTTTGACGATCTTCTTGTCCTTCCCATAGACCTTTTTGAAAACAGCCCCGGAATCCTTGAAAAATACCGCAGGCGCTACCGCTACATCATGGTTGACGAATTCCAGGACACAAGCCTCATACAGTACCGGCTGATGAAGTTATTGGCCTGCGGAAACGGCGGAAGCCTTGATGCGGAAAAACCAGGTGAAACCGAGGCGCCGAACATCTGCGTAGTGGGCGACGATGATCAATCAATATATTCATGGCGCGGCGCAAGCTATGAAAATATCCTCATGTTTGAAAAGGACTTCCCTTCCCTTCTTGAAATAAAACTGGAACAAAATTACAGGTCCACCACGACCATACTCGAAGCCGCAAACGGCGTGATAGCCAACAACGCCAACCGCAAGGACAAGCGGCTCTGGTCGGGGAACACGGGCGGCAAGCCCATCGAATTGTTCTTTCCCGCAGACGACGGTGAAGAAGCGGCGTTCATCGCATCCCGGATACGATCCCTTATGGCCCGTGAAAACCTCAAGTACCATGACTTCGCGGTTCTTGTAAGGACCAATTCGCTCACACGGAACATTGAAGAAGCCTTCCTTGCCGAAAACCTTCCCTACAGGGTTTCAGGCGGCACAAGTTTTTTCCAGAGGAAGGAAATCAGGGACGTCATTTCTTACCTCAGGGTAATAGCGAATCCCGACGACGACGTAAACCTTTTACGGATTATCAACACGCCGCGGCGGGGCATAGGCAAGACCGCCGTCGCCCGTCTTTCCGCCCTTGCCCGCGGCGGCCGTTCAAGCATCTGGGGCGCTCTTGTACGGGCCAGGGCCGCGGGAGATGAAAGCCAGAAGCAGCTTTTTGAAGAACGGCGGGCGGCCGCCGATTCGGAGGATTTTACCGGCCTTGTGGATGCGTTCAGGGATGAAATTCTGGGACGAAAGGCGGCGGGCGGCGGAAAGTGGACCCTTTCGGCAAGCGTCCGCTCCCTTGTCGACAGGATTGATTACTGGAGCTGCCTTGTAACGGAACACAGCAAAAATGAAAAACTCGCCCGGTGGAAATTTTCCAACATTGAATATTTTATAAAGATGATAGAAAGCTGGGAACGCGATCCTGACAACCTTGACGCCGGCCTTTACCCCTACCTTAACCGCATCAGCCTTATTACCGGCGGCGACAGGGAAGAAAACGCCGAAGGAAAAGTAAGCCTCATGACCATACACGCGTCCAAGGGGCTTGAGTTTCCCGTCGTCTTTATCGCCGGCGCGGAAGACGGGATAATTCCCCATGAAAAAAGCCTTGAAGAAGAAGCGGGAAACATCGAAGAAGAACGCCGGCTTTTTTATGTGGCGATCACCAGGGCGCGCGACAAGTTGTACATCACAAGCTGCAAAAAGCGCAAACGTGTACAGAACACCGTTGAATGCAGCCCCTCTCCCTTTCTTGAAGAAATCCCCGGACGCCTTGTCCGTCCCTTTGAAGAAGACAAAATTCTGAGCGAAGCGGAAGCAGGCGCCCTTTTTGCAAAAATGCGGGAGAAATTTACCGCGGGGGTTCCCTAAATTCAAACATTGACAAGCGGGAAAAATTCCCCCAAAATAAAAACAATATGACCCAATCGCTTGAAGATTATCTTGAAATGGTGAGCTTCCTTGCTGATAACGGAGAAGTCCGCGTAACGGACATTGCTTCCCGGCTCGGGGTTTCCAAACCTTCGGTGCTTACCGCCCTTAAAACGCTTGAGGAGCGGGGCCTCCTTGAACATGAACGGTACAGGACCGTCCACCTTACAAAAAAAGGGCAAACGGAGGCTTCGACAATACGCGACCGGCACAGTTTTCTTACCGCCTTTCTCAGGGACATCGTCGGCGTAAGCCCGGAAACCGCCGAAAGCGACGCATGTAAAATGGAACATCTTCTTTCCGAAGAAACGTGCGGCAAGATTAAAGCCATGCTGCGGCGCAATGCTGAATGAATTATTCGAAATATATTACAGGAACATTTACGGGGGCCGCTGGGAAGGGCTGCGGAAAAGCCTTCTGGAAGAAAGGCCCGCATACCCTTTTACCTCGGGGCTAAAAGAACCTTATTACCTTAACTACGCATCGGTGCTCGCCGCCCTGTCCCTGAGGCTTCCCCCGTCCGGGGGAGAAATTCTTGACGCCTGCGCCGCTCCCGGGGGAAAGACCCTGGTCATCGCGTCCGCCCTTCCCAAGGGCGTCCGCCTCATGGCAAACGAGCTTTCGGGGGAAAGGCGGCGGCGTCTTTCCCTTGTCCTTGACGGGCGGCTTCCCGCCGAAAAACGCGCGCAGGTAACCGTCTCGGGCTTTGACGCCGCGGCCCTGGGAGGGCGCGTGCGCGAACGGAACCGCTTTGACGCCGTGCTCCTTGACACGCCCTGTTCAAACGAAGAGCATGTGCTGAAAGATCCCGCGGCCCTCGCCGCCTGGACCCCCGCGCGTCCCCGCTTTCTCGCAAAACGGCAGTGGGCGCTCCTTTCTTCGGCCTTTCTCCTCCTTGCCCCCGGAGGCTCCCTCGTGTACGCCACCTGCGCCCTTTCGCCGGAAGAAAACGACGGCGCGGCGGAAAGGCTTTTTTCAAAATACGGGAAAGAAGTTATCGCGGACAATCCTGATTTTTCCGAAGGCGAACAAACGCGCTACGGCAAAATACTGCTCCCCGACAGGGGGGGCGCAGGCCCCATGTATGTGGCGCGGTTTAGAAAATCCCCTTAAGGGAATTTTCGCTGAACATCTCTTCAGGCGTCCCTTCTCCCCGCATCCCGCCCCCGCCGAGAAGGACGGCGCGGTCCGCGTAACGGGCGGCAAGATCAAGATCGTGGAAACTTACAAGGACCGCCGCCCCGCCCGCGGCAATTTTTTTCAGCAGATCCATCACCATGATCCGGTACCGGGGATCAAGGCTGCTGCACGGTTCATCAAGGAGGAGTATCTTCGCCTCCTGCGCCATGGCCCGCGCCAGAAGCACGCGCTGATATTCGCCGCCTGAAAGCTCCGTTACGGGCCTCTCCTCAAAACCTTCAAGGCCCGCTTCCGCTATGGCCCGCCCGACGGCGTTTTTGTCCGCGCCGTTTTGTTTTACGCGGGAATAGCGCCCCTGCGAAACAATCTCATGCACGGTAAAGGGCCATGAGGGAAGCCCCGCCTGAAAAATATAGGCCCGGTGAAACGCCCATTCTTTTTTTGAAAGAAGCGAACCGTCGCGCCCTTCGACAAAAACTTTTCCCGCGAGCGGCTTTAAAAGGCCGCCCGCCGTTTTAAGCAACGTTGTTTTCCCCGAACCGTTCGGCCCCGCAAGCACGATCAATTCCCCTGAATGCACCGAAAGATCAATGCCTGTAAGCACGGCTTTTTCTTTCCCGAAGATCCCCCGGCTGTAGCCTGAAGAAAGGCCGCGCAGTTCAAGCGGCGGTCTTGCCGCCGGCTGTACGCCGGTCATGACAGCCTCCCAAGGGAACGGCCGTGCCGCGCAAGGAGAAAGAGGAAGAAGGGCGCCCCGCCAAGCCCGGTGATGATTCCAAGGGGAATTTCCACAGGCGGTATAATTGTACGGGCAAGCGTATCGGCGGCAACGAGGATCAGGGCGCCTGTCAGCGCGGACGCCGGAATAAGGCGCAAATGGCGGGGGCCGGTAAAGATCCGGGCGCAGTGCGGCGCGACAAGGCCGGCAAAGCCTATGACGCCCGCCGCGGACACGGCGGCGGCGGCGGCCAGCGACGCGCCTGACGCCGCAATAAAACGCGTCCGCGTAACATTAAGCCCGAGACTTTCCGCTTCTTCATCGCCCTGTATAAGAAGATCGAGGGCCCCGGAACATGAAACAACAAGCGCGCAGCCTGAGACAAGCGCGGGAAGCACGGAAAAAAATTCCCGCCAGGTGCTTCCCCCGAGGCTTCCCAAAAGCCAGTAGTACACCTGATAGAGGCCGCGATCCCGGAGAACCAGGACAAGGGAAAGGGCGCTTGAAAAAAGAGAACTTATGCTTGTCCCCGCGAGAAGCAGGGCCGCGGCGGGCGGGGGATCGCCTGACGCGCGCGAAACGGTAAAGGCGAGGAACACGGCGCTAATGCTCCCGGCAAACGCAAAGAGGGGGACGGGTGAAAAGGGCCAGGCCAGCGCAAGACCGAGGCTGATGGAAAGCCCCGCGCCGAGGCTTGCACCGGAAGACGCCCCTATGATGAAAGGGTCCGCAAGCGAATTGCGGAATATCCCCTGAAAGGCGGCCCCTGAAACGCCGAGCGACGCGCCTATTGTTACGGCAAGAAGCAGGCGGGGAAGCCGTATGGCGAAGATCACCATCCGCGCCGTTCCGCCGTCGCCGCCTTTAACGAGCGAATAAAAGGCGGCGGCAAGCTCCGCGGCGCTTAAATCCGCCTGTCCCGAAAGAAGGCCCCAGACAAAAGCCGCGGCAAGAAGAAGCGAAGCGGCGGTGAAAAAAAACGGGGCCTTTTTAAACGTGCGCGGACTCTTTTTCACCGGCGGCCGCCTGACGGGGCGCCTCCCAGAATCGCGGCAATCTCAAGAACCGCGTCCGCAAGCCGCGGCCCGTAGCGGTAAAGCCTGTCCGCGTTTACCACGGCGATACGGCCGTTTTTTACCGCGGGGATCTCCCGCCAGCCGGGACGCAGGGCAAAGCCTTCGGGCCGCCCGTGATCATCACCGGTGAGTATCCATTCGGGCCTGCGGAGCACAACTTCTTCGCCGCTTACAAGGGGCCAGTCCTTTTCAAGATCGCCAAAAATATTAACGCCTCCCGCCCTGCTCAGGGCTTCGCCGACAAAGCTGCCTTTTCCCGCGCTGATAAGCGGTTCTTCGGAAAGCTCCCAGTACACGGACGGTCCGGCTCCTTCCGCGTAAAGCAGGGCGGCTTTCTCAAGTTTCCCCTTCATGACGCGCACCGTTTCATCCGCCCCTTCCGCGCAGCCCGCAAGCAGTCCTATGGTTCGTATGACGCCGAAAACGTCTTCGAAGCCGCGGGGTTCAACGGCAAAGGCGGGAATTCCAAGGTTTTCAAGAAGGGCGAGTATGCGGCCGTGCATATCGCCTGAAATGACAACCAGATCGGGTTTCAGCGCGGCAATGCGTTCCATGCTGACGGTGGCCCCGGCAAAGCCCCCCACGCGTATCCGGTCCCGGGCTTCCGGAGGATAATTACAGTATTCGGTAACCCCCACAACCCGTTCGCCCGCCCCTATGGCAAAGAGTATCTCCGTTACGCCGGGGCTGAGGCTCACGATGCGCCGCGCCCCGCCCTCATACGGACTAAACGCGCGTCCCAACACATCAACCGGCGTCCCGCCGGCGCCTGCCCCGCCGCTGTCGGCCCTGTCGCCGCCTGCCCCGCCGCTGTCGGCGCCGTTGGCTCTGTCAGCGCTGTCGCCGCTTACCCCGCCGGCGTCAGGCGTCCGGCCTTCGGCCGCGCCGTTCCTTCCCCCGGGGCCGCAGCCTGAAAGGATCAGAACGGCGATGAGAAAGGAAAAAAAACGAACCGGCATACGTTTCATTTTATCCGATCATAATGATCCCGGAGGACAGGCACAAGGGCGGAAACGCCCCTGACGGAAAAAATTATTCCCGGTAAAATTCAATTTTCCAGAGCCACAGCCCCTGGGGCGGCAGAGTGGGTCCCGCGAGGGATCTGTCGCGGGAATCAACAAGGAGGCGGAATTCGGCCGGTGAAATTCCCAGCGTTTCGCACCGGATCATGGTTCCCGCAACCGAACGCGCCATTCGCAACAGAAAGGCGTTGGCGCTGATCTCGAAGACCAGCTTCCCGCCTTCGAAAAAAAAATACGCGGCCCTGATACGCCTGCTCCGGGATTTAGATGTATCTCCCGATCCCGCAAAAACCGAACAGTCGGTCTCGCCCAAAAGTTGCCGCCCGTAAGTGTTTAAAAGATCAAGACGCGGGCGGCGGCGCAGGAAAAAAGAATAGCGCTTCTCGTGGGGAAGGGCTTCCCCTCCGCAGATAAAATAATACCGGTAGGTCCGCATGGCCGCGTCAAAACGGGCGTTAAAATCCGGCAGCGTTTCACGGGCTTCAAGGATGCGCACATCGGGGGGAAGAAGGCTGTTCAGGGCGGGGACAAAACGTCCCGCCGCCATGCGCCGTATGCCGGTACGGAAATTCGCCGCCTGCCCCGCCGCATGTACGCCCGCGTCGGTACGGCCCGAACCGGTAAGGCGCACCTCCTCCCCGTGCATGCGCCGCAGGGCGTCCTCTATTTCGCCCTGAACGGTACGGCGTTCTTTCTGCCGCTGCCAGCCGGAAAAATCGGTTCCGTCGTAAGCTATCAAGAGGCGTATGTTGCGGCTTCCCGCGGCGCAGGGCGCGATCTCAGAGGTCATCTGTTTCGTTGAGTTCTTTGTTGATGGCGTCATAAATTTCCCGGGCGTGTTCCAGAAGAGGGCCGGGTTTGTCCTTCGATGATTTTCCCATCCCGAAGATCTTTGCGATGGTGCGGCGGGCGTCTTCCAGCGAAGAAATACGCTGGGCGGAATTCGCCGCGGGGCCAAATTTATAGCGGAGATAGGCGCAGAGGTAAAGGACGCCTTCGTAGGAATAATTTTTGTCCGTATCCGGGCCAAAGGCCTTCATCGCCGAAAGGGTTTCCTTCCCCGACTGTTCAAGACGTATCGCCTCGTTATAAAGAAACTGGGCCTTGCGCCTGAAAAGCAGGGCAAGCCAGTCATAATTCTCTCCGGAATTTTTTTTATCAAGTTCGTCAATGAGCCAGGCGGCCCTGAGGCTCGCCAGCCCCTGCTTAATCGTGGGAGATGCGTCCTTGCCGAAAAAATCGTAACACCGGAGAAGGAGGTACTGGGAAGCCGCCCCCTCAATAAGCCCCCGGGGCTTGCTGAAATCAGCTCCGGGGAAAACAAGCTTCGTGTCGGCGACGCGCCGCTCCCTGTCTTCCATCGCGCGTTCCCTGCTTTTTTCGGGAAGCTGTTCAAAGTCCGCATCCATGGCGGCAAACCAGCATTCGGGGCAGACCATCGCCTGATAGACCAGCGGAAAAACCTCCCCGTATTTTGCCGAAGGCTCATACAGGCGGTGGAGTTCATCGGTAAGATTACCGGCGATGAGCCTTCCGCCGCCCGAAAGCAGTTCTTCCTTGCGGAAACGGGAATCGCATACCGGACAGGTAAATTCTTTTTTTGAGACAAACGATACTTTAAGATCCTTCTCGTCGCTCATACGGAACTCCCGGAAGAATCCTCAAGCACAACCATGGCAATCGCATTGTCCCTTTCATGGGTAAGGGAAACATGCACCCGGGACGCCCCGCTTTTCGCAAGCGCCTTTCTCGCCGTACCGAACAGCGTTATCTCCGGCCTTCCGTTATGGTTGTTCACCACCCTTATATCCTTGAGTACTATGCCCACAAGCCCCGTACCCAGGGCCTTTCCAAAAGCTTCCTTGGCGGCAAAACGGGCCGCGAGTGAAAGATCCATGCCCTTTCCCCTGGAAAGGGCGGAAGAAAGCTCGTCGGGATGAAAGTAACGTTCCGGAAGCCCGGGAATAGTATGCCACCGGGCAAACCGGTCTACATGAACAACGTCCACCCCTATACCTACAATCATGAGCCGCCGCCGTTTTTCTCGACTGCCGTTACCGTTACGTCAACTTCCTGCGGCTCCTTCCGTACAAGATTGAACGACGAAGGCAGATTCACGCTTACCGGCAGTGTATAGACGCCCGGCCCGGAAAGAAGGGAACAGTCCACCGAAAGGAAATTTTCAGGCGGAACGAAACTGTCCAGTTCGCTTTGCAATCCTTCCACGCGGACGCTGCCGGTTTTAAGGGCAAGGTCCGCGGCGAAGCGGGGATCCAGCCCGTTTACTTCAATGGGAACGGCGTCTATGCTGCGCACCGGCACCAGCTTGCGGACAAAACCCCGGAATTCGGTAGCGCCCGTTCCGTGTATGGTAAGCAGAGGATCCCTGTTGAGTATATTCACGACGACGGAAAAATCCTCGGTTCTGCCTTCCAGATCAATAAAGTCGGTGTACAGTTCCGATATGCCTTCCAGTATACTCATCGGACCCTCTACCGCCGCCTGCGCAGGACTGAGCGTATGGGATACAAGATCGTAGCCTGTTCCCAGATTCCCCCGTAAATTTGCCGTGAGGGGCAGGTATTTGCTTATCTTTCGATCCAGCTCAAGCAAAATCTCAACAGGCTCTACGGAAATTTCCAGCGGCTCCACTCCCGCGGCGGTTCCCTTTTTACGGACCTGCACGGGGGCGCGGTAAGAACCTTCGGCGCTGTAATTACGAAGATCGACGTAAGGCACTAAGTCGTCTTCAAGAATAGGCAAGAGGCTGTTGGCGTCC
>JAITJV010000168.1 GCA_031278755.1 Treponema sp.
TTCCAATCAAAACACTTATAAATTACCAATTTGTTAACGCCGATTGCCGGACGCTTTATACAACATAGGGGAGGGGGGGGGTAAAGAGGGCGGTGATTATACAAGAAATTATGTTGCAACATAAAATCTAACCCCTTTTGGCAAATTGCCTGAATCAACCATATTCTAAAACAAAAATTATCTCCTGTCAAGCGATGCGTCGGCTCAAAGGCTTCGCGATCAGGCTCCGTATTTAAACCGCCCGTGGTAAAGTTTCCCGCGGGGACGGCGATCATGTCCGGACCCGCCGCCCGCCCTGACTCCTCCGCGGCTGAGTACGCCAAAAAACAGAAAAAATCCATAAAAGAAAAACGCCCCGGAGGTGAAAAAACACGGGGCCGGAAAGCCGGTTTTTCCCCTGTTTCTATTCAGCCTCTACGCTGATCGTATAAGGCTGATCGGGACCGTCGTCAAGGCATTCAACTTTAAGATAATACGTTCCGGCCTCACGGCTTACCTGTAAAAGAGAATCCAGGTTCTCGCCGCCGTCGTCGTCTTCGCCGATGGAACGCCGGTCTGCGTCAAACAATTCAACATAAGTATCAAGCCGGGCCGAATTGACCCCCCGCGTCCGTATCGTATAGCGGCCCGGACGGGTTATCTGGAATTTGACCCAGTCAACATCTTCGCCTGTGGTAAAGGTATGCCGCTGCGGGGTCCCTATGGTGATTTCCTTTGCCGAAGAAAAATCGTCGTCGTTTTCATACTCATCGGGAAGAATACGGACTTGTCCGGCGATCCAGGCGCGGAAACCGTAACTTCCCGTATTGTCGCTGTAAGCCCGCACCTTGGCAATATAGCGGTTTCCCGCGCGCACATTCCGCCTGATGCGGGCGTTGCTGCCCGAACCGCCGTCGTCATCCTCGGAAATGAGGTCCCCTGAGCCGACGTCGTACAATTCCATAACGGTGTCCGTATCGCCCGTCGTTTCAAGCGTCAGGGAGCCGTCCCCGCCGGGCGTAATCAGGAAGAAATCCTCATCGCCGGACGAATGAATGGTGCGGTTGACAGGCCGCGTGTTTTCGTCAACGCCTGTTTCCGTCACAAGGGGATTTTCCCAGCCGTCAGGCTCATACGCGTCGCGGAGCGGCGATTCGCCTCTTCTGCCTGAACCGCCGCCGTCGGAAAGCATCGCGGCAATAAACGCTTCCCGCGCAAAATCCGACTGAATACCCGCAGAAATGGACCTGTCGCCTGAACGGATAAGCCTGGTATACACGCGGACCGTATCGGCGATTTCAACTATTTCCCCCGAAATTATCCAGTCCGCTCCCGCGGCCGGCGCGGCAAGCAGCAGCCAGGACCGGTTCGGAATGTTTGTTAATTCCTGGATAAGCTGGGTAGTCCAGTAAATACCCAGAGACGGCAGCGCGTCCTGATATGTAAACCGGCCGACTTCAACCTTTTGGGCGTTTTCCTGGGCCAGTTTTTTATGCAGATCGGCCGCAACGCCCCTGACGGCGCCGTCCAGTTGAGACACAGGATACGCCTGCACTACGGAATTTTGTCCATAAACGGCGGACAACAGCAACAGCAATACCGCCGGCAAAAAAAACAAACGCTTCATAGCAGCCTCCCGAAAAACTGAAATTTTCAAACAAACCCATGGCGCCGGCGGCCCCGTCCTAAAAAGACGAGGTATGCTGTTCAGAAACTTTTCCGAACAACTTCAGGGAACATCTAAAAACTTCAGTCTTTAGAAACAGTTTTAACCGCCGTTGTTGAATATGCGCCGTTTATTCTATAATTTATATTTATGGAAAGCATATTGCAATGGGGCCTTGATCTAATAAGGTCCGTACAGAATTTTTCATCTCCTCCGCTTACCGCTTTTATGAAGATCGCCACATGGTTCGGGGCCGCCCCGTCGTACCTTGTGCTGCTTTCCCTGATTTTCTGGTGCATTGATGAAAAAAAAGGGGCGCGTCTGGGCGTCGCGGTTATGGTTTCGCTCTGGCTTAATATAATCCTGAAATTTTTATTGAACCAGCCCCGGCCCTTCTGGGAAGGATACGATCCTTCTGTGGGCCTCGTTGCGGAAAAACTCAACGGTTTCCCTTCGGGGCACGCCCAGATTTCGCTTGTGCTGTGGATCATCATAGCTTCCTTCGGAAAGAAAAAAAGATACTACGCCGCCGCGGTTCTTTTTGTGCTCCTCATAAGTTTTTCGCGCGTTTACCTGGGGGTTCACTTTCCCACCGATATTGCAGGCGGCTGGCTTTTGGGCGGTATTGTGCTTGCCGTATATTTTATATGGGGGGACGCCCTGGAGGCGCTTCTTGTACGGGGCGGTCTCCGGACGCAGCTTATCGCTTCCGCGGCGGCGGCCTTTATCATGATCCTCTGCAATCCCCAGTCCGCCCGGGAAGTACAGGGCGGCATTGAAGTGCAGCTTATGCCCGGCGGACTGCTTTTGGGAATGGGCGCGGGATACAGCCTTACCGCCCATTACCTGCGTTTCAGGGCGGCGGGGCTTTCCGGACGCGGTTCGAAACTCCCCGTGCTCCTTGCCCGTTTTATTCTGGGCATGGCGGGGGTTGCGCTGATTTTTGTTGTTTTCAGGAAAATCAACGGCATCCTCGGCGCCGATTACATCAGGATGGGAATCTTCTTCCGGTTTGCATTGATGGAATTGTGGATCTATGCGGGGGCGGTCCGGGTTTTTCAGTTTTTCAAATTGGCCGAAAGGGAACAGCGCGTTTAAAGAATGGACAAAGCCTCATACGGCAGCGGCGGCCTTATCGCCGCATTCGCAACCCCGCTCGCCGAAAGCGCTCTGGCGGTCATACGCTGTTCCGGCGGCGGTTCCATAAAAGAGGCCGCGCGCTTTTTTTCACGCCCCGAAAAGCTTGCGTCCGCCGCCGGACATTCCGCCGTCCACGGATGGATAATGTCAGGCGGGGAAAAGATCGACGAAGTCCTCGTTACCGTCTACCGTGCGCCGTCAAGTTATACCGGTGAAGAAAGCCTCGACGTCTCCTGCCACGGCGGCATAGCCGCGGCCCGCGCCGTGATGAAGGTTCTCCGCAAGGCAGGCTTCCGCGAAGCGCTTCCCGGCGAATTCACCTTCAGGGCTTTTATGTCGGGCAAGCTCGATCTTACCAGGGCGGAATCGGTGATGGAGATGGTTTCCGCAAAAACGGACGCGGGACTCAGCGGCGCTGTTTCCAGGCTCTCAGGCGCCCTGGAAAATGAGATCGCCGGGATCAGGGAAAAGCTTGTCGAAGTTCTTGCCGGAACCGAAATATACCTTGACTATTCGGAAGATGAATTCTTTCCCGAAGGCCGGGAAACTTCCGCACAGAACCCGCCTGTACAGGAAGACAGGCTTCCTGAAATTCACCTTGCGCAGGAAGTCCTTGCCCGCCTCAGGTCCCTTTCCGCGTCATACGACAGGGAGCGGCTCTACCATGACGGCGTTCTTGCCGTAATCGCCGGAAGGCCCAACGCCGGAAAATCGAGCCTCTTCAACAGGCTCATAGGCGAAGACCGCGCTATAGTCGCCGACGTTCCCGGCACAACCCGCGACTGGATTGAGGCGTGGGTTTCCATAGACGGCATTCCCGTACGCCTTGTCGATACCGCGGGGCTTGCCGGCGGCTCGCCGGATCCGGTTGAAAAGGCAGGCGTTGAAAGAAGCCGTGAACTCATGGCTGAAGCGGATATTGTTCTTTACGTTATTGACGGAACGCGGGGCGCTGCCCCGGACGACCACGCCTTTCTTGACGGCGGCGGGCGCGGTATCCGCCTTGCCGTATGGAACAAGGCGGACGCTCCGCTCTGCCGCGAAACCCCGGACGGTTTTTTCCCCGCAAGCGCCAAAACAGGGACAGGCGTCCGGGAACTCTGCGCGGCCGCCGCTGCGGCTCTTGAAAAAAAAGCGGGCGGCGGCAAAGAAAAAACAGGGCCCGGAACGGCGCGGCAGAAAGATCTCATAGACGCTGCGGCAAAATCCCTTGAAGAAGCGCTGAAACTTGCGGAGAGCGGCGAAGCCCTTGACCTCATCGCCCCCTTCCTCCGTGAATCGGCGGACGCCCTCGGAGAAATTACCGGCGACGTTTCCTCCGCCGACATTCTGGAAAAAATGTTCAGCAAATTCTGCGTAGGGAAATGACAGGGGGAACCGCAGGCGGAATTAACGGCGGCGGGTGCTGAAATACCACACGCATACCCAGACGCCCCGTATACACGCGATAATGCTGACGGCAATCCACACCCCGTAAAGGCCCAGGCTGGTCCGCGACAGGGCGTATGCAAGGACGGGCTTTACCGTATTGGCGGCAACGCTCGCCAGGGACGGCGGGATGGTTCGTCCTGTTCCCTTGAAGGCTCCGGCCCCCACAGCTTCCATGTTCATGGGAAGCTGCGCAAATGAAAGTATGCGGAGATAGATCACGCCGAGCCTTACAAGGCCCGGATCGGGAAGCATGAACGAAAACACAAGGCCGCCCAGGGTCCACAGAAACACCGCGACAAGAACGCCCCATACCGTCATAAGCATCGTTGAAATTTTGACGCCCCTTGCTATGCGATCCCATTTTCCCGCGCCGTAATTCTGGCCTATGAAGACAACCATCGCCGAACCGAAACCTCCCCCCAGGAGCCAGGAAAGCGATTCAACCTGCGAGCCTATCCTGCTCACCGCGGCGGCGTGCGCGCCGAACGAAATTTCGACACGGGCCGTCAGCATTGTAAGGAAGCAGAAAAAGATGCTTTCAAGCCCTATGGGAAGCGCCCATTTCAGGATCATTTTTATTATGATTTTATCAGGCCGGATCCTGAGCGAAAAATATTCAAAGGGCCGTCCGCGGTAAAAAAGAACGCCCCACATGGCAAGCAGTCCCACGACAAGCTGGGCAATGACGGTCGCGGCCGCGGCTCCGGTTACGCCCATGTTCAGGACAAAAATAAAAACAGGATCAAGGACAACATTGACGGCAAGCCCTATGCCGTTAATCGCAAAAGGAAGGCGGGAATTCCCCGATCCGTTAAACACGCCGACAATGCAGTTCGATATAAAGGCAAAGGGCATCCCGAAGGATACGATCAAAAGATACAGAACCGCGTCGGAGGCTACGCCGGCTTCCTTAAAACGGAAGAAACCGATGAGCGGCCGCCTCCACAGGATGGAACACGCCGCAAAAACGACGCCTGCCGCGGCGCCCAAAAAAAAGGCGTTTTGGGCAAACACGAGGGCGGCCTTTTTATCGCCGCGCCCCAGAGACTGGGCCACACCTATTTCGGCGCCCGTTCTGGCTATGAGGATAAAGCCGAAAGAAAGCCACATATACATACCCGCGGCCCCGGAAGCCGCCACCGCAGAACTCCCCACCCTGCCGAGCCAGAACATATCGGTAAGGTTGTAGGCCATCTGGATAAACTGCGTACCCATGATCGGGACGGCGATAAAGAGCAGCTTTTTGATGATTCCGCCTTCGGACAGGTTGTACTTTCCCGTCCCGGCGCCGTCTTGAAGCATGATTCTCCCGGTATAATGGGAACCCCTAAAAACTGAAGTTTTTAGGGGTTTTCTTAGCCCATGGAGAAAATTGCATTTACGTAATTTGTTCTATAAATAAAGAATCGGCAATTTTCTCCGGGAATTCCCCGAAAACTCAACCGGAGTTTCCGGGGAATTCCCGCTTACCGGAGTTTAAATTTTATGCAATAAAATTTAAACTCCCCCAATGGATTATGACTGTATTGTCGCGGGCGGCGGGCATGCGGGCATAGAAGCCTCACTCGCCGCCGCCCGTCTGGGACTTTCCACCCTCCTTATCACGCAGAATCCCGACCGCATAGGGGCCCTTTCCTGCAATCCCGCGGTGGGAGGCCTTTCAAAGGGAAATCTGGTCCGCGAAGTTGACGCCCTGGGCGGCGAAATGGGAAAACTTATCGACAAAACCATGATACAGTACCGCATCCTCAACCGTTCACGGGGGCCTGCCGTTCAGGCGCCCCGTGCGCAGGCCGACAAACGCGCCTACCAGTCGGAGGCGCGGCTGGCCCTTGAACGCCAAAAAGGGCTTGCTATCCTCATGGATACCGTGACGGACCTTATGGTGTCGGAAAACCGCGGGATACTCGGCGTTGAAACACAGCGCGGACGCCGCATTTCCGCCCGGACCGTGATCATCGCGGCGGGGACTTTTATGGAGGGGAAGATCTTTATCGGCGAATATGACGCGCCCCAGGGCCGGCTCGGAGAAGAGGCGGCCCTGGGGCTTGGACAAAGCCTCAGACGGCGCGGTTTTCCCATGGGGCGGCTCAAGACGGGAACCCCCGCCCGCATAGCGGGAAACACCGTTGACTATTCAAAAATGGAAAAACAGGAAGGTGAAGAAGCTTTGCCTTTTTCCTTTGACAGAGATCCCGGAACAGGGCTTGACCGCCCCTCCCTTCCCTGCTGGATCACCTACACAACGGAAAAAACCCACGAAATCATCAGGGCAAACATACACCGTTCCCCGCTTTACGGCGGAAAGATCAGGGGCATAGGGCCGCGGTACTGCCCTTCGATTGAGGACAAGGTGATACGTTTTCCGGAGCGGGACCGCCACCATGTTTTTGTTGAACCCGAAGGCCTTTACACAAATGAAATGTACCTCAACGGCCTTTCCAGCTCGCTTCCCGAAGATGTTCAGTGTGATTTTATTCACAGCATCCCCGGCCTGGAGGAAGCCCGCATTGTACGGCCCGCCTATGCGGTCGAATACGACTACCTTGATCCCCTCGATCTCTATCCTTCGCTTGAATCAAAGCGCCTTTCAGGGCTTTTCACGGCCGGGCAGACCAACGGCAGTTCAGGCTATGAAGAAGCGGCGGCGCAGGGGATCGTCGCGGGGATAAACGCCGCAATGAAAATCAGGGGGGACCCCCCCTTTGTGCCGGGCCGGGCCGAAGCCTACACGGGGGTCCTTATAGACGACCTTACCACGCTGGGAACAAAGGAGCCGTACCGCATGTTTACCAGCCGCGCCGAGCACCGCCTTATGCTGCGGCACGATACGGCGGACGCGCGGCTCACCCCGAAGGCGCGGGAAATCGGCCTTGCGGACGAAAAACGCTGGGAGCATTTTTTAAAAAAGACGGAAACGCTGGAAGCAATAACCGAACTGCTCAGGCGGCGGAAAAGCCCTGATCCTTCGGCGTATCCGGCGGAATGGATAGAAAGGGCGAAACTGGACATCAAGTACGAAGGTTATATCGAAAAGGAAAAACGCGCCGCCTCAAGAACGGCAAAAATGGACGCCGTCAAACTTGACCCCGCGGCGGACTACGGCTCCTTTACCGGCCTTTCCGCCGAATCACGTGAAAAGCTCAAGGCGGTACGCCCCCTCACCCTCGGACAGGCCGCGCGCATCCCCGGCATACGCCAGGGGGACATCGCCCTTCTTATGGTTTTGACGAAGAAAAACAAGTGAAGGGGAAAAACATCACCCCGGGGGCCACATCATCATGCGGCCGCCCAGGATGTGGATGTGGAGGTGATCCACCGTCTGGTTCCCGTCGGATCCGCAGTTCACGACGAAGCGGGCGCCCTTCTCGGAGCAGCCTTGGGCGGCGGCGAGTTCCCCGGCCTTGTACAGCATCTTTCCAAGAAGGGGGCCGTCCCCTTTTTCGGCGGCCATGAGGCTCGTGATGTGCTTCCTTGGAACGAGAAGGAAATGCACCGGAGCCTGGGGCGTGATGTCGCGAAAAGCAAACATATCGTCATCTTCATAAATTTTTTCGCTGGGGATTTCCCCGGCGATGATCTTGCAGAAAATACAGTCGCTCATACGTCCCTCCGGTTTACCTTCAGCATACCATATCATCCGGAAAAAATCACTACCTTCCAAGCCCCTTGATTTTCCGGTTGTATATACGCCTGATAAAAAAAGAACTGAGCAGGAAGGCGCCGCCTTCCGCTATGGGAAAGGCCCACCAGACGGCGTTGACGAACCCGGTCAGGGATAACAGCCATGCGGCTGGAAGCAGCATAACCAACTGCCGCGCAACGGATACGATGAGGCTTTCCACGGCGTTTCCCA
>JAITJV010000181.1 GCA_031278755.1 Treponema sp.
TGCTTGAACAAATTGGTATCAGTGATGAAATCCTGAAGGACTGCCACGGCCCGGACGATTTGGCCGATGAGCATCGGCCCCTCCGGGACCGGGCGCGGCTCAAAGCCGCCCTGACGGCGGTCAAAAACCCGTGAAAAAATTTTCTTTGAGGTGGTTTATCGCGGCGGCCTGATCGCGGGTGGGCGGGACAATTGTTTTGACCATGTTCATTATGCGGAACAGTTCCCTTTCCAGAACCGGTTTATCTATAGTGATCAGGATAAAAAAACGGTAACGTTCCTGATCTACCGTTACGCCGTCTTCCTCATAGGAACGTTGCCGTATCCAGTAAACAGAATCAACGGAGGCTTCGAATACGGAATTGAAAATGTCCTTTATAAAACGTTCGAAAAATTCACCGTATTCATCATCGGGGTACAGAGTTTTGCCTGTCATGCGGTCTTCGGTGCGCGAAGCGACAAGGCGGGGGACGTCCCGCCTGCCTGAAAATTCCCGGGCCCAGAGGCTGAGTATTTCGAAACGGCTTCCTTCGTTGGATGCGACAAAGACGTACTTATTGTAAAATTCGGGAGACGCTTCTATGTCGCTCCGCCTTCCGGCAAGGTACAACTCGATCCAGCGGGGAACCGTTTCTCCTTCTTCCTTGCCCTGATAATCAATAATATGTTGAACTTCGGCCGCCGGAGGCGGCGGCGGTTCGACCGGCCGTATGATCGGCTGTTTGGGCGTTCCGGAGCAGCCGGCTAAGAAAAAGAGAACAAACGGAATTACCGGGAACAGCGGATGCAGGGAAAAATCAGAACGGCCCAAGGCTTTGGGAGCTTTTAACCGGCAGAACGGCGGAGACGGCAAATTCATCAATAACGGCGCTTACATCCGCAGGTTCCGGGGCAAGCCCGGTTTCCGCTTCCTGTTCCGCCGCGGGCTGTCTTGCGGCCGGCAAGGCAGCCTGATCCGATCCGGCCGCCGCTCCCCCCAGCCGGAAGCTTTCTTTAAGCCTGAAAGATTTGCCCCCGGAAACCGCCGCCGTAAAGGGAAGCATCAGCGGCGAAAAAACGGCTGTTTCCGAAACAAGGGCGGCGGAGAATTCTCCCGGACGTATAATAAAATCAATGACTGCGCTGATAAAACCGCCGTTTAGGGGCAGGGGAACGGTAAGGGTTTTGGCGGCAAAGGATGTCTTTGCACGGAGACAGAGATTTCCCCCTTCGGTGTACAGGGTAAGTTCCGCCGCCTCAGGGGAATTTTCGGCCGCAAACACCGAACTCAGGATCTCTCCGTCCGCCGCCGGCTTAACGTGAAGCATCAGCCGCCCGCCCGCCCGTTCCCCTTCAATTGGCGGGCTGAGTTCTTCCAGCATATAGGCGTCGGCGGGGCCGACGGCAAGGCCGTAGATGCCTTCTTCCGGAAGCCACCGGGGTGAACCGCCGCCCGTGGGGATCAGGGCTTTTTCCGTTGAGGTTGGCGCTATTGTATCATGGAGGTCTCCGTTGAACTGATACCAGTGGGCAAGGGATTCCTCTTCCTGCCGGTAATAACCCGAATCCTTGGACTTTGCGGAAATCATCAGGGAAATCTCACGGGAAACGCCCCGGAATTCCGGTTCGGGGGTAAAGGGGAAGAGTTCCGCCCTTATCGTATTAAAACCCGTCTGATCCCCGGCTTTCCACAGAAAGCGCCCCCCGCCTTCGGAAATTTTTCCTTCACTCAGACGCTTTTTCCCGCTGTACCAGATGACATAAGGATCCGTATCTTCCGCATCCGCCGATGACGAATAGGCGTATGTTTCAAGCATTACCGACATTCCCGGAGGTATAAGCTGGGAATCGGCGGCATAGGGAAGATAGCACCGTATATTGCCTGCCTGAAAGTTTAAATTTCCCGTAAAATAGACGGGTTTTTCCACCCGGTAAAGGATGTCTTTTTCTCCCAAAACCTGGAAAACCATGGTGTAACTGCCGATCTCAAGTTTTTCAGGCAGGGGAAAAACGGGGAATCCCCCGTCAAGCCGGCCGACGTACACCAGGACGTCTTCGTTTCCCTCTTTGGCTTTATAGCTTCGCAAAACATACTTGACTCCGCTGCCGGGTATTCTTCCGGTTTTGTTTTCAAGATGAACCGCAAGGCCGTATAAGTCGGGATCGTTGGTAACAGAGTTGATAAAGAAGGGGTTGATTTCAATGTCCTCCCCTATAATTGACGTTTCATCCAGGGTGCTTTTAAACCCGCCCGCCTGGGAAATTTCACTGACATAGGCGCTTACCCGGTAGCTTCCGGTCGAAGGGAGAACCGCCCCTAAATCACCGCATGAAGAAAAGAAAAGCAGGATTCCGGAAGCCGCCAAGGACATCCCCGGTAAATACTTATACATACCCATATCAATTATAACATGATACCGGCATAAAATCTATACATTTGTGCGGCGCCGGGCTATGATGATCCTATGGGAGCCACCCGTGCCCTTATACATCTTGAAAGATTCCGCCGTAATGTGCGGGCTGTTGTACACCTGACGGGCCGCCGGGTGTGCGCGCCCGTCAAAGCCGACGCCTATGGCCACGGCGCTCCGGAGATTGCCCGCGCCGCGCTTGAAGCCGGCGCTTCCTGCCTTGCGGCGGCCCTTGTTTCCGAGGGGGCGAAACTGCGGGAAAACGGCCTGGACGC
The DNA here is from genome assembly GCA_031278755.1 of Treponema sp. Taxonomy (GTDB): domain Bacteria; phylum Spirochaetota; class Spirochaetia; order Treponematales; family Breznakiellaceae; genus JAIROE01. The sequence continues at coordinate 2,665 of JAITJV010000181.1, forward strand.
CCCCATACTCCTTCTTTCCCAGCCCCTTCCCTGTGAGATACCCGAAATTCTTCATTATAGGCTCTGTCCCCTGGTTTCCGACGGGGATTTTGCCTTTGAGCTTGCCAGGGCCGCGGAAGCGGCGGGCGTGCGGCTTCCCGTTCATCTTAAAATAGACACAGGCCTGGGCCGGCTGGGCTGTTCTCCGGAAGAAGCGCCTTCGCTGGCAGCCCGTATTGAGGGCCTTTCTCCGCTTGAGCTGGCGGGAACCGCCACTCACCTTGCCGTCTCGGATTCGGCGGACAGGGAAGACCGGGCCTATACGGAAGAACAGCTTGTCCGTTTCGGAAAAGCCCTTGACGCCATGCGATCCTCGGGTCTGGATCCCGGCATTGTGCACGCCGCCAATTCGGGCGGCGTGATGCTTCATCCGGAATCCTGGTTTGACATGGTGAGGCCGGGAATTCTCCTTTACGGGTATGACATGACGGGCGCCGCGGGAAAAACATCCGGCGCGGGCGTCCTTTGCCCCGAGCCTGTGATGGAGCTGAGGACGCGGATTGTGCTGATACGGAATGTAAAAAAAGGTGAAAGCGTTTCGTACGGGAGGATATGGCGCGCCCCCAGGGATACGGTTGTCGCCGTTATTCCCGCAGGTTACGCCGACGGCTTTCCCCGGCTGATAAGCGGCAAGAATTGGGAAGTCGGCATACGGGGCCGCCGCTATCCCCTTATCGGCCGCGTCTGTATGGATCAGTGTATGGTGGATTTGGGGCCTGATTCGAACATATCCCGCTGGGAAGAAGTTTCCGTATTCGGCGGGAACGCCCCCGACGCCGGAGAGCTTGCCGCGGAAATTGGGACCATTCCCTACGAAATCACCTGTAATATATCAAGCCGCGTTCCGCGCGTGTATATTGAATAGAATTGTTTTCAGGAGTGATGGATGAAAAGCGACATTGAAATTGCCAGGGAAACTCCGCTGCAAAAGATATGCGGCGTCGTTTCTTCCATGGGAATACCGGAGGAATACCTTGAAGAATACGGTGCATACAAGGGGAAAATAGATTATCGCATCCTGAAAGACGCCGCGCTGCCGTCTCCGCGGGCGCATGGGGCGCATTATCCCCGCCGCGGACAGGCGGGGGAATTTTCTGAGCGCCGAAGATTTTGGCGCGGCGGGGGCCATGACGGTTCTCCTTAAAGACGCGCTTAAGCCAAACCTTCTGCAGATGCTTGAAGGGCAGGGGGCCTTTGTGCATGCGGGGCCTTTTGCCAATATCGCCCACGGGAATTCTTCGGTCATGGCGGATCTTGTCGCCGTCCGTTATGCGGATTATGTTGTTACGGAAAGCGGCTTCGGTTCCGACATGGGAATGGAAAAATTTTTCGACATCAAGTGCCGTGTTTCAGGACTTGCCCCTTCGGCCGCAGTGCTTGTGGCGGCCGTCCGCGCGCTTAAATCCCACGGAGGCGGCCCCGCCGTCGTTCCCGAAAAGCCCTTTCCCGCGGCCTACCGGGAAGAAAACCTTGAACTCCTCAGAGCGGGCCTTTCCAACCTGAGGGCGCATCTGGGAATCGTGCGCCGTTTCGGAATTCCCGCCGTCGTCGCGATCAACGCGTTTCCTTCCGATACGGAAGCCGAGTGGGAACTGGTGAAAAACGAAGCGGTCAAGGCAGGCGCGGCAGACGCGGTTGTATGCCGGCACTGGGCCTGCGGCGGCGAAGGCGCGGCGGTTCCGGCCGGGGCGGTGGAAGCGGCCGCGGGCGGCGCAAACGGCGCGGATTCCGCTTCGCCGCAATTTCTTTACTCTGACGAAACGCCGCTCGCGGAAAAGATCGAAACGGCCGCCAGAGAGATATACGGCGCGGACGGCGTAGATTACGGCGAAGGGGTACGGAAAGAACTGGACAGGTTTGAAGATATGGGCTATGGAAAACTCCCCGTCTGCATCGCAAAAACGCAGTATTCACTTTTCCATGATCCGGCCCTCAAGGGCGCCCCCTCAAACTGGCGGCTTCCGGTGAGGGAAGCGCGGCTTTTTGCCGGAGCGGGGTTTGTCGCTCCGCTCTGCGGGGAGATCAGCGCCATGCCGGGCCTGCCGTCGCGGCCTGCCTTTATGGATATAGACATTAACGAAGAAGGAATCATACGGGGCCTGTTTTAGCGGACGTGTTCAATACCCGGGCTGAAGTTTCCGAACAACTCCAGTATACGGGAACGGGCCTCCGCTCGGGCGGATTCCCGGGTATGGACCCTTCGCGGCGAATCAATTACAGTAAAGAAAGCTGGAGGTTTGTTCATGGATCATTTTGTAAAAGATCAGATGGAAGGCGCGCGCCTGGAAAACGAAGAAGACGAGGAAGAGCAGGAATCCAAACAGTCAGGGGCCGATCCGCTTGTTCAGAAGATGCTCAAGACGCGGACCATTCTGCTCTGCGGCGAAATAAAAAAAGATTTGGCCGAAAAGGCCATACGGCAGCTTCTGCTTCTTGAAAACATGGGCGATGATCCCATAAAGATTTTTATCGATTCCCCCGGCGGAGACGCCGACGCGGGTTATGCAATTTTCGACATGATACGTTTTGTAAAGCCTCCGGTTTTTATCATAGGCATGGGCCTCGTGGCAAGCGCCGCGGCCATCATACAGCTTGCAAGCCCGAAGGAAAGGCGGATGGGGCTTCCCAACAGCCACTACCTTATCCATCAGCCCCTTTCGGGAATACGCGGCGTGGCGACCGACATAGAGATACACGCCCGCGAGCTTGACAAGCTGCGGGAGAAGATCAACAGGCTCATCGCCGAAGAAACCGGCGCCGCCTACGAGCAGGTTGAAAAAGATACGGACAGGGACTACTGGATGAACGCGGAAGAAGCCGCGGCCTACGGCCTTATCTCAAAGATCATAAGCCGGAGAACTGAGCTTCGATAAAAGCAGCCGCAGGCTGACACACCGATAAAAGCGGCAGGAGCCGGCGCACAATAAATGCCGCAGGTTAGACGTAATGAGACTGGCTTTAGCCAGTCGTTGCGCCGCTCCGGTAAAAGCAGCCGCAGGCTGACACACCGATAAAGGCGGCAGGAGCCGGCGCCGATCGTCCGCGGCGCTGGGGCCGCTCATCCCATGTTCATGACAAGCTCGGACAAAAGCGGCATGAGCTGTTTCTTTCTGGAAACTACGCCTTTAAGCAGATAGACGCCGTCCTCGTTCCTGGGGATGAGGACCTGTCCCATGAATGATTTTTTCCCCGATATAAAGAGAAAGGAATCAAGCGCCAGCACATCGGTAACAAGCAGGGCGGAAAAGAGGTGGTTTTTTGACGCGCAGGTTTTTTCAAGAGCGGAGATGATTTCGTTTTTCCGGTCAAGGAGGCTCTGCGGATTATCCGTTTCAACCTGGCTTACCGAAAAGGTTACGCCCCGTTCCGTATATTCTTTCATGTCCATGGCGGTAAGTTCTCCGGCGGGCCTTTCATTGACGCGGTTCGCCGCGGCCTGTATGTCGCGGGCAAGGGCGGCGATCTCAAGTCCGGCCGCGGATGCAAGAAAATCCGCGGCTTCCCTGTCCGCCGCGGTCGCCGTAGCGGATTTCAGCCCCAGCGTGTCGGCAAGAATTCCGCAGAGAAGAATGGAGGCGATTTCTTTTTTAAGGGGCGCGTTCTGCTCCCTGTAAAGGCCCGCGATGATCGTGCAGGTGGCTCCTACCACCCTGTTGATGAAGGTGATGGGATAGCGCGTCGAAAACGCCCCGATACGGTGGTGGTCAATCACTTCACGGATATGGTAATTTTCCGCGCCCTCAACCGCCTGGGAAAATTCGTTGTGATCCACAAGGATAAGTTCTACATTGGGCTCCTTGATAAGATCCCCTTCAAACAAAATCCCCGTAACCCTGCCTTCATCATCCCCGACAGGGAGGCACCGCGACGGAGCGTGGGAAATCGGTCCGCGTATCCTGTGTATGTGATCGCTTGTGTTTACAAGGGGAACAGAAGCATCCCCTATGGCCCCGACGGGAACCGAATAGATGATGAGCATCGCCGTTGAAGACGTGTCGTAGGGGCTTACGATCACGGGAACCCTGTTCTTTTCGGCAAGCGCCTTAATGTCGTCGTCAACGTCATGGCCGTTGGAAAGGATCAGCGCCCTCACCTTCCGCTCTATGCAGTGCCTCTGTATTTCCTTCCTGTCGCCCGCTATCACAAGGGAATCCTCCGGGCTTCCGTCTTCCAGGTGGGCCATGAAATAATCGTCCGGTTCAGCCGCCACCACTATAGGCGACAGCTTTACTTCCGCACCGTTAAAGACGGCGACGGGCTGGGCGCGGAGGGTGCGGATCAAAAGATCCATCGAAACGGGAAAGGCCGATTTTTTGTGCGGATTGATGTTGGCGGTGATGTAGTTTGCAAAGCCGCGGTTGTGAAACATGCCCCGGTATTTTCCGTCCGCGTCCGTAATGGGAAGCACCCTCGGATTTTCTTCGGGAATTGTCCGCTGCATGCGTTCCAGCGCTTCCCACAGTGAAGCTTCCGCGGGTATCGTAACGACGGGGCCTGAAATGTAGTGGAGCGCCTTGGGAACAAGATCGGGAAGGTATTCAGGCACGCTTACGCCGAAGCGTTCAAAAATATATTCGGTCTGCGGACTCAGGTTCCCCGCCCTGGCCGCCCTGCATGAACGCATCCCCTGCGCCTGTTTAAGGGCGGCGTAGGCCGCGGCGGACGCCACCGAGTCCGTATCGGGATTTCTGTGCCCTATGACATAAACTGTTTTTTCTTCATCCATTTTTGTTCACCTGACAAAATATAATCTATAGTATATTATATGCTAACATCAAACAGAAGAATTTTCAAAGGATTGTTGTACATGATAGAACTGGCGGCCTTTCTGGGAAATCCGGGCCGTGAATACGCGCGGAACAGGCATAACGCGGGACGGCTTCTGGCTGAACGGCTCCCGTTTTATTCTTCACTTTCATGGCGGAAAAAATTCAGGGGGCTTTATGCGGCGGTGAATTCCGGCCGCCGCGTACATCTCCTTATGCCGGAAACGTATATGAACCTTTCAGGGGAATCGGTCGCCGAAGCCGCGTCTTTTTTCAGGATAGAGTGCGGCTCCATTCTTGTCGTTCACGACGAACTTGAGCTTCCCCTGAATACCGCGGCTTTTAAACTGGGAGGAGGCCTCGGAGGACACAACGGACTGCGTTCGCTTAAGGCGTGCCTCGGCGCTCCCGATTTCTGGCGGCTCCGCATAGGAATAGGAAGGCCCGGCCACGATGATATTTCAGGATGGGTTCTTTCGGACTTTACCGCCGGGGAAGAGGAAACGCTGGAGCCTGTTCTTTCCGCATGCGCGGAAGCTTTTGTAAAGGCGTTGTCGGAAGGCCCCGAAAGCCTGTTGCCCGAATGGAACAAAAAGAAGATTGAAAGGTACGGATCCGCTTGCGAATCAGGGGGGCGCTGAAATGAAAAAAAACGGTACCGGCAATGCCGCCGCGTTTGAAAAACTTTCCGGAATTGTAAAACGCCTTCGCGCTCCCGGCGGCTGTCCCTGGGACAGGGAGCAGACCCCCGCAACCCTCAGGGGCGATCTGATTGAAGAAACGTATGAATGTGTTGAAGCCATAGACGGAAAAGAGCCGGGCCACATTATGGAAGAGCTGGGCGATCTGTTTTTGCTTGTAACCATGCTTTCCTACATGCACGAACAGAAGGGCGGCTTTACCGTTGCGCAGACGCTTGAAGGCGTTTCCGCCAAGCTCATACGGAGGCATCCCCATGTGTTCGGGGACGTCAAGGTCGGCGGCAGCGCGGATGTTTTGGAAAACTGGGCGCGCATTAAAGTAGAGCAGGAGGGAAGGAAGCCAAAAGACTCGATTCTGGATACGGTGTCCCGCGGCCTTCCCCCGCTTGACAGGGCCTGCAAGCTTCAGAAAAAAGCCGCCCGCGCGGGTTTTGACTGGCCTGACCTTGCGGGCGTTGTTGGCAAGATCGAAGAAGAATTGGCCGAAGTACAGGAAGCGTTCGCGCACGGCGCGGCGGCGGAAAACGCGCCGGCAACGGAAAACGCGGCGGCGGCGGGCGTCCCCGCGCCCGAAGACAGGGCCGCCCTTGAATGCGAACTTGGGGACCTTCTTTTTTCCGTTGTGAACCTCTGCCGTTACTTCGGCATCGAGCCTTCCGTCGCCCTGCAGCGCACCAACGGCAAATTTGAAAACCGTTTCAAGCATGTGGAAAAAAGGATGAAGGAAACAGGCGTTGAAATGAAGCGGGAAAACCTCGCCGTAATGGATAAATTCTGGGAAGAAGCGAAAGAGAAGGTTTAAGGGAAATTCCGGAAACCCGGCCGGGGTTTCCGGGGCTTTCGGCGGAACGGACGATATTATAAGGGGCTTTACGCCGGCTGTTCCGGTTTCCGTTCCAGATATTTGCGCAGCGTCGCCAGCACTTCGTCAAAATCAAGGGGCTTTCCCACATGATCATTCATGCCGGCCTCAAGGCACTTCTCGATGTCTTCGCGGAAGACGTTTGCGGTCATGGCGATTATGGGAATGCCCTGCGGAAACACGGCGGAATTTGTGTTCGGGCGCCGCGTCTTTTCCCGCCGCCATGATTCTTCCAGAGCGCGGATGCGGCGGGTGGTTTCGTAGCCGTCCATTTCGGGCATCTGTACATCCATGAAAATCATGTCGTATTTTTCGGGAGCCTGGCTAAAAAGCTGCAGGGTTTCGATGCCGTTTTCCGCGCAGTCAATGGCGAGTTTTGTCGGCTCCAGAAGGGCCAGCACTATTTCGCGGTTGATCTCAATGTCCTCGGCAAGCAGAATGCGGCGGTCGCCAAAATCATCGACAAGTTTGGTTCTTTCCGCTTCGTGTATGGTTTGTTCACCAAGACATTCGTTGATCAAGTCGGTGATGGAAGAAGGAAAAAGCGGCTTTGAAAGAAATTTGTTCACGCCGGCATACCTTGCTTCGTTTTCTATCGTGCTCCATTCCGCCGCCGAAATCATGATGACGACGGAGTCAGCGTTCTTGATCTCCCTTATTTTACGGGTAAGCTCAACGCCGTTCATGCCGGGCATTTTCCAGTCGATAAAATACATATCGTAGGGGCCGTTTTTCTTTATGGCGGCAAGGGCTTCGTTTCCGCTGGAAGCGGTCTCGCAGTGTACGCCTATCCCTTTTGAAAGTTCGGCAAAATAATCCCGTATGTCCTCCGCGTCATCCACGGCGAGAATGCGTATGTTGCTCCAGTTTACGCCGGGGGCAAGGAGGTTGCGTTTTTCTTCCACGCCCCGTTCCGCCTGTATCATGAACGTAAAGGTCGATCCCCGGTCCGGCTCCGAATCGATCCAGATTTTTCCACCCATCATTTCCACGATGCGTTTTGATATGGCAAGGCCCAGCCCCGTGCCGCCGAATTTCCGCGATGTGCTGCTTTCCGCCTGCTGAAACGAATTGAACAGTTTTGACTGCTGTTCCGCGCTTATCCCTATGCCTGAATCGCTTATGACAATCTGTATGGTGCAAATCCCGTTTTCTTCTTTTACAAAATGCGTATCCAGTTTGATGTATCCCTGCTCCGGGGTAAATTTTACCGCGTTGCTCAGCAGGTTGGTAATAACCTGGGACAGACGCTGATCGTCGCCTATCAGGATACGGGGGATCGCCCTGTCGATGTTCACCGACAGATTCTGGTGTTTTTCATCCACCTTAAAGATTATAACGTTAACCACACGCTGCAGCGTTTTTTCAAAATTAAATTCCGCCGGGGAAAGTTCGAATTTATTCGCCTCTATTTTGGACATGTCCAGTATGTCGTTGATGATTCCCAGGAGATGGTTTGACGCTTCTTCAATCTTCGAAAGGCAGTAGTCTTTTTTTTCGGCGTTGGACGCGCTCTTGCCTATGGTCGTCATGCCTATAATGGCGTTCATGGGCGTGCGGATCTCGTGGCTCATGTTTGCAAGAAAGTCGCTTTTCGCGCGGCTTGCCGCTTCCAGTTTGCTGACGGTATCCTTGATGTTCACCGCCATTTCTTCGCGCAGAATGGCGTTGACGATAAGAAGGCTTCCCGAACGGAGTATGCTTTCCTCCCCTTCGGGAAAGCTGCGGTCCTTATGGCAGTCGTCGAAACTGGCAAAGCCCCAAAAGGTTCCCCGGCCGGCGCCGTCTTCGCCTCCGTTCTGCAGGAACACCGGAACAGTAAGGAGAGACCTGATCCCGTATGGTTCAAGGCGGGCGCGATCTTCGGGTGAAAAACTGCTCAGCGGGCCGTTGATGCCTTTCCCGCCGGCGAGCATGTTTTCCCAGTCGGGGAAAGTATCCCGGTAGGAAAACTCCATTTTGGCGTCGCGGCCTCTTTCGTTTGTCTTTACCCATTCATAGACGCGCGTGTAAAAAAGCCGATCGTCTTTTACGGTGTTGCGCCAGACGTATACGCGGTCAACGTCCATACATCGGGCGATCATCTCAACGCCGCTGTCAAGAGAACTTTTCAGATCGCCTGTATCGGGCGCAAGCAGGACGGAGGCAAGATCGTTCACCACATGCAGAAGCTGATCCTGCCGTACAAGTTCCATTGTGCGGTCATGTACGATTAGTTCAAGCCGTCTGCCTTCTTCGCGGTATCTCTTGAACATAAGGAACAAAAGAACAAGAATACAGAACACAAGACCGCCCGCGCCTATAAACCACGGCCTTTGCGACTGCGTGATCTTTTCGCGGTAATCAAATATTTTGCGGATCCAGCGGTCTTCAATACCCTTGGCGTCGATGACGCCGAGGGATTTATCGAC
>JAITJV010000187.1 GCA_031278755.1 Treponema sp.
CATCCGCTTCCCGGATGGATGCGGGATATACGGCTCAAGGAATGGGAATCCTTTATTATACAGGATGATCATTTCTTTTTTGAAGCCGTGCTGTGCAACCTGAAGCTCTACCGCCTTGCCCGGGTATTTCTTTACGACAGGGAAAGCCGGGAGAAGCTTTTATTCCGGAAGACCATGCCCTTTGCGGGCCGGGCCTTCCCCCGGGGGCTTGCAAATGATTCCATTGATTCGCGGTCCTATGGCTTTTTTTTCCGCATTCATAACTGGCTTGATGCGGATACGGTAAAACTTGATCTTGATATAGAGGCGAAAGGGCGGCGGCCTTCTTTTACCGCCCATGCCGAATTCGATCTGGACAGCCGCCGTTGTACCCCCATGGTGGTTTCGCTGGCCTTAACCGAGCGGTGCAGTATGTATATGTTTAAGGCGCTGACCTGGGTACGGGGGGATATGGTTTTCGGGGGAAGGCATATTTCTTTCGATCCGGCAAAAACATCGGGAATTGTAACGGATGCAAAGGGATTTTTCCCCTACCGCATGCGGTCTATTTGGTGCAGCGCCGCGGGGTTTGACGGAGAGGGCCGGCGTTTTGGTTTCAGTCTTGGGGAAAGCCAGACGAGGGAGCCGAATAAAAACAACGAGAATGCCTTCTGGCTGGGAAACGAGCTTTCCCCGTTGCCGCCGGTGCGTATCACCATGCCCGGAGGGGTTAATTCGGACTGGATCATACAGGATGTTGAAGGCATGGTTGATCTGGTATTTACGCCCCAGGAGCAGAACCGGAGCAGGGCGAATCTCCTGATCACCAGCGTTGACTACGAAACGCCCCTGGGAGTATATAACGGTATGCTGGGAACTTCCGGGGGTGAACATCTGCCGGTACGCAATCTTTGGGGCACAGGCGAACGTGTTTATTTACGGGTATAGTCATGGCAAAGAAAGGTAAAGCGGTATATGCGCCGGGTGAATTGAACCGGGTGCGGGGAAAATTGGGCGAACTTGACGCCGACGAAGCCAAGCGCATGGCCCGTATTCTGGGCGGCGAAGTCGGTTATGAGCGTACCGAAACACAGGAATTCCGGCGGAAGCCCAAAGGCCGGACCAGGCGTGAAACGGTGGAAATGGTTGTGAGCGGCCGCGGATCGTTCCGGGGCCATCCGAAACGCCGTGTTGAAGTAATTTCGGAAGACGCAAAGAAACCTTCCAAGCGGATGTTCCGCCGCAGCAAGGAAGGGGATCCTGCCGACGATCCTGCGGTTCCGATCAGGCTTTCGTATTTTGAACGGGTCAAGATGGACCGCTATGCGGGAGAACCCGAATTTGATATCAAGTCTCCAAGCCAGGTGCTTATTTCCATGCTGTCCATTTTCAGCGAACCTCCCGATTATGTGAATTCCTTTTTTGTAAACAAACGGCTCAATGAGTACTACCGCCGCATAGAGCGGCTGGTTGTTTCTACGCGCACCCTTTTTCCGAGGAACAATGTCAAACGCAGCGAGAAACTCAAAAGAACGTCTTCCTTTGTGTTTGCAATATTGGATACCATACGCTATTGGAACATAGAGCGGATCACCGGAGACATGGCGAAGATACAGTCCCATCCCCGTACGGTTAAGGTCCAGGAATTTTCCGATATACTCAAGGCGGTTTACCGCCCCCTTTTTATCCTGGAGAAACTCGATCCGGATATCCACATAAAAGGAGCCTATAAACTTCTTTACAAGCTTTTGTACATAGAAAACCCCATAGACGCCAAGGATAAATACCAGGAGCATATACGCACCGCCCTTGTGTCTTTTAATGATGTACGCAGGGACGTTCGTTATTTTTTGTACCCCCTTTTGATGAAACTTCTTTCGGACCGGTGGCTTCCTTATGAGGTATTTTTTTCGGAAAGGCGGAACCGGTTCATGGCCTTTATCAACGCAAACGAAACCGACTGCATACATCCCCAGGCAATGACTGCGCGGGAAGCCGAATCCGGGGAAATCGTCGCCGAAGATAAAGCCGCGTCGTCAGGCGCACAGGGCCGGGAAGATGAAAAAGAACAGGAAGAGGATCCCGATGATCCTGAGGTAATAGAACGGAAGGCAAAACAGGCGGCGGTCGAGGCGGAGAAAAAAGCGCTGGACCGGGGGCTTTCTACCCTGGAAATTCTTTTTCCCAAGGCGGGCTGGGACCGGCTTTCAACATTTCCCGATATGCATGCGTATTTTACCGATATTTTAAACCTGAAAAAAGGCTATGAGCTTATCGCTCCGACCGATCCCCTTCAGCAGGTTGCCGTTCTTATGCGCGTTGTGGAAGAACTGTGTTTCGGCCTCCGCTATATTACTTTCGGCGTTGTGGCGGGCGCCGACGGAAATCCGGTGCGGGTCGATGATTTTTTGGGGAGCATAATCAACCATTGGCAGCAGTATATAGACATGAGTTTCGGCAAGGAGTACCTTCCCCGGCTCCAGGAATACTGCCACATTCTTGAAAATTCAGCCGAATCCCGCACGTCCAATTATGCACGGCGGACCCTTAATGAACTGCATTGGGTGAAGCGTCTTTTTTTTCTGCCGTATTACAAATTTGAATCCATTATGGCGCCGACCATGAAGAAGGGGGATGTGACCCCCGTATACCCTGAAATTCGCCTTATGAGAAAATACCTGACCGCAGTCGCCGCCGGAATAGAGCAGGGCAATCAGCAGGGAGGCGCCGAAAAGCAGGCTCCCTGCGATGGTATAGACAACCCCTGGGAACCCTATAATTTTGAAGTGCCCAATCCGGTTTCAATACGGCTTGACAGCCTTCTTGATCCGAAAAAACGGAACAACGCCGCCCTGGTGTTTTTTTCCCTGGCGGTGATCACCGTACTGGATTACCTGGTGAACAGCGAAACCAGTTGGGCCTATGAAAACCGCCCCGGCCCCCTTTTCCGCAGTGTTAACGGCGAAGGCATTATGCCGCTCTTTGGAGTGGAAACGAAAATTGATGCGGATCTGATTTTTAAGCAGGCAATGAAAGACCGGGACCGGGCGCAGCAAAAATCGGCGGACAAGAAAACGGACGCCGGCATTGATCTTTAGGTTTTTTTAAAGATTCTGCCCCAGCCTTTTTTCCGCTTCCCGCCGGCTGATTTTTTTCCGTTTGGCCCAGTCGTCGATTTGATCGTCGTTAAGGCGGCCCACGCCAAAGTAATACGATCCGGGAGCGGCTATGTACATGCCGCATACCGAAGCGGCCGGGATAATCATCGCCGTTTCGGTCAGGCTTAATCCGCAGCGTTTTTCCGCATCAAGAAGATCAAAGGCTGTTTTTTTGCACCAGTGATCGGGGCAGGCGGGATAACCAAAAGCGGGCCTGATGCCCCGGAATTTTCCCGTGAGTATTTCTTCTGTGGACAATATTTCGTTCGGGGCGTAACCCCACCACTCCCTCCTTACACGAAGGTGTATTTCCTCCGAAAAAGCCTCGGTCAGCGTGTTGGTAAGGCTGGCAAGCAATATGGAAAGATAGCCGTCATTTTTTTCACGGTACTCTTTTAATGCTTCGGAAAGGCCGAACCCCGCGCTGAGGGCAAAAAACCCAATCCAGTCGGTTCCGTTTCCGGCTTTTTCCCCGGGCATGATAAAATCGGCAAGGCAGGCATTGGGCCCTCCGACCCGTTTTTTTTCCTGATTTCTGGGAAAACAAAAACGCGAGATTTCAAGCCCGCCGCTTCCATAAATAACAATATCGTCTCCATCGGAAAGGGCGGGAAAAAAACCAACGGCCCCGCGGAGTTCCAGTATTTTTTCACCGGTTATTTTTTTCAAAAGATCTTTTGCGTCATTAATAAGTTTGTCGCGGGCTTTTTGCCTTTTTTCCATATTTTCCGCGGTATAGGCGGTAGGATAGGTTTTTTCGGCAAGATCCCAGGTTTGAAGAAAAGAGGACCAATCTATATGTGGAATAACGCGATCTATAGGATAGTTTTTGAGTTCGATAACATCCTTTATTTTAGGTTCCGCCGGTATGTCAAACACCATCGGTATTTTGTTTTCCCTGGCTTTTTCAAGAGGAAGAAGCCCAATATAGTGTTTGCCTTTTTCATGCTGCATTGCGGCGTTCTGGTATGCTGTTTCAAGTTTTTCAAGGAAGACGTTTTTTTCAGTATCTGAAAAAAAGGATTGGACGACTTCCGCAGATTGGCTCGCGTCCGGCACATAAACCACAGGCCCCGAATATTCCGGGGCTATTCTCAGACCGGTGTGGGCAAGGCTTGCGGCAGCCCCCCCTGTAAGGAGGGGAATTTCCCTGGCCTTTTTTTCCATTTCCCTGACCGTGGCGATCGTTTCGTTGCGGTTAATTTTTTTCCCCGCGCCGGATTTGTCCTGCATTTTTTCCGCAAGGGAAAGAAGGCGGCCTGAGGGATCTTTGCCTTCGTTACGGCGGAGTATTACATCCCCGGCGGCTTTACGCAGGGCGGGATCCGTTTCATCACAGGAAAGAAGGCCGCCCGGATTTACTATGGCCATGGAAAGGCCCGCCGCCAGGGCGTGTTTAAGAAAGACCGCATGCATCGCTTCCCGGACCGCATTGTTTCCCCGAAAACTGAAGGAAAGATTTGAAATGCCGCCCGAAATTTGGGCGCCGGGGCAGTTCTTCCGTATCCATTCGCAGGCGCGTATAAAGTCAAGGGCGTACCTGTCGTGTTCGGGGATACCGGTGGCTATGGCAAGGACATTGGGATCAAAGACGACGTCGCCTGCGGGGAACCCATTGTTGATAAGCAGGTCCCAGGATCGCCGGGCGGTCTCTATCTTCCGCTCATAGTCCGCCGCCCGGCCCTTTTCGTCAAAAAGCATCACCACTACGGCGGCGCCGTAACGCCGGGCAAGGGCCGCCCTGCGGAGAAATTCTTCTTCGCCTTCCTTGAGGCTGATGGAATTGATAAGGCACTTTCCCTGTATGCATTTAAGGGCGGTTTCTATTACTTCCCAGCGGGAACTGTCTATCATCACGGGAACACGCGCTATTTCAGGATCCTGGGACGCAAGGCCGAGAAAGGTTTCCATCGCCTTTTCCGGGTCAAGAAGCGCATCGTCCATGCAGACGTCGATCATTTCCGCTCCGGCGCCAATCATGTCCCGGGCAATATCCAGGGCTTCATTGTATTTTTCGTCTTTAATAAGGCGGAGGAATTTGCGGCTGCCCGCGGCATTGGTACGTTCTCCTATTATGGTAAAAGAACGTTTCCGGCTTTTGTCTGCGGCCGGTTCTGCGGAACCGTTTATGCGGAGCGGTTCAAGGCCGGAAAGAAACAGGCCGGCCTGTTTTGCCGGAATTTTCCGCGGCTTGTAACTCTTTGCCCTTTCGGCGATGACGGCAATATGGGAAGGCGTAGACCCGCAGCAGCCTCCCACAACGTTGACGATTCCTTCCGCCATATATTCTTCCAGGCAGTCCGCCATAAAAACAGGGTTTTCGCCGTATACACCCGACGAGTCGGGAAACCCCGCATTGGGGTAAACGCTGATAAAACAGGGAGCGAAGGCGGCAAGATTTGCCGCATAGGGTTTAAGCCGTTCCGCGCCGAAGGAACAGTTAAGGCCGACCGCCCAGGGTTTTGCATGAAGCACCGAAACGCAGAAGGCTTCTACCGTTTGGCCCGAAAGGAGCCTGCCCCCCTCGGAAACGGTGGCGGAGATTATAAGGGGAACGTCCTTTGTCCCGGCGCCTTTCCGCCTTTCTTCCAGGACACGGGCGATCGCGGCTATGGCGGCCTTGGTGTTGAGCGTGTCAACGGCCGTTTCTATGAGCAGTATATCCGCGCCGCCGTCCAAAAGTCCCCTGACATTATCGTAATAGGCCGCTTCAAGTTCGTCCCAGGTTACGGCCCGTTTGGACGGATTGTTTATATCGGGAAAGATACTTGCGCTTTTTGCAGTCGGCCCGATGCTCCCCGCCACAAAGCGGGGTTTTTCGGGTATGGAAAATTTGTCCGCCGACTTGCGGGCCAGGCTTGCCGCCGCCGCGCTTATCTCGTAGGCAAGGCTCCCTATGCCGAAATCCGCGAGCGATACGGATGTGGCGTTTAAACTGCATGTTTCGATAATATCCGCCCCTGACCGCAGATACGCTTCGTGTATTCCTGAAATTACCCAGGGGCTTGTAATGCAGAGAAGATCGTTACAGCCGAGAAGCGGGATCTTATGGTCCGCAAAGCGGCTGCCGCGGAAATCCGCTTCGGTAAGTTTGAAGGACTGTATCATTGAACCCATGGCGCCGTCGATAATGATGATACGTTCGGCGGCGGCGGCGTCCAACTGTTCCCGTATATTCATATTCATACACCTTAGATCAGGGTTTGTCAGATAACCCGGCAAACAACTATAATTGGAATTTCCGGGATTCAGCTTTTTCATAAAAAAAGCTGAATTCTGACATTTTTTGAATGTCTGGAAACATTATATACTCTAATTCGAAGGATGAAAAAATGAAAGCGTACCCGCTGGTTTATACCCCTTCGGGCCATGTTCTGATAAGTCCCGATGACGATCCCGGCCGGATAATGGATGAAATCGTCGCCACGGGGTACGACATGGAATCGTGCCTGGCTCTGGACTTTGATCCCGATTTTGCCGCCAGGCTGATTGCCGCGGGTTTTCTTGTCTTGTCCGTACGGGCGAAAGAGGGAGGCAATACGGTCGTTGTTCTGGAACCCACGCATCACTTAAGACGTTCGGTTTTGTTTTTTGACGAGTTTCATGAAAGCAGATCGGCAAAACGTCTTCTTTCACGTTATGAACTTAAAGCCGGCGCGGCGTTTGATACCATTATCGAAAAATGCCGTATTACTTACGGCGATGCATGGCTTACCCGCGAGCTTATTGATCTGCTGCTTAAAGTGAGAAAACTCAAGAAACCCGACGCCCGCTTTTTTTCCTTCGGCGTATACCGCGAAGGCAGGCTGCGGGCCGGCGAATTCGGTACGATTTCAGGCCGGGTGTACACAAGCTATTCAGGCTATCATGATGAAAATTCCGCGGGTACGGTTCAGATGATCCTTACCGCTCATTGGCTGCGTGAAAACGGATTTGCCTTTTGGGATTTGGGCATGCCCCTTCCCTACAAGGAAACGCTGGGCGCGCGCGTGCTGAACACGGAAGATTTTTTAAGGCTCTGGAAAAAGGCGCGTGATCCCCTGCCGTTGTTTCTCCAATAAACAGGGATGTCCCTTGACCTTGCCGTTTTTTTCCGCCAAAATTCGTCAGGAGAAAAAATGGACATCTGGCGGGAAACGTTTCCCCTCCGTTTTGGAGCAATAGATCGGAGCGACCGGTTAACCCTTTGGTCAACCTTCGAATTTTTTCAGGATGCGGCCATAAGCCATGCGGAAGTTCTCGGCGTAGGGCGGGAAGCAATGAAAACCACCGGACAGGCGTGGGTGCTTTCCCGGCTTTCGGTGTTTTGGGAACGCCGGCCTAAATACGGCGAGATCATTACGGTCCGATCCTGGCCCCGCGGCTGGGAAAAACTCTTTGCCATAAGGGACTATGATATCCGGGACGCGGAAGACAGGCCCATAGTCCGGGGCAGAAGCGGCTGGCTCATTCTGGATATTGAAAAACGCCGCCCCCTGCGGGTTCAGCAGATTGTGGCCCCCCTTCCCCGCAATGACGGAGAAAACGCCTTTTCCGCCGCGGCGCCGGGGCTTTCCGCGCGGGAAAACCTTGTACAAAGCGGCGAACGGCGCGCCGCCTATTCCGATGTTGATTACAACGGGCACGTAAACAATACCCGTTATATTCAGTGGATTCAGGATATTGTCGATCCCGCGCTGCTTGAACGCGCGGAAAAGAAGAGGCTGGATATCAACTATTTAAGCGAAGTGAAGCCCGGTGAAATGATAGGCATCTGGATCGCCCCTTTTGCGGACGTGTCTTCTGACGCTTACGGCGCCGATTGCCCCGAAAAAGTATCCGCCGCTCTCGCCGTTGAAGGGCGGAGGCCGGAATCGGGGCAGAGCGTATTCAGGGCGGAACTGCGCATCGAAAGCGGCGCGCCGCAGCCTCCGGTATGATCATAGCACTTGAAGCGGTTCCCCGAAGCCCCGAGGCGCTTGTCGAAACAGCCAAAACCGCGTCCGCGTTTCCGGAGATACGGATCATCAATGTGCCGGATCTTACCCGTTTTAAGATACGTTCCTGGGAAGCCTGCGGCATTCTGGCCGGGAACGGCGCGGCCTTTTCGTTTATGCCCCACCTCCGCGCAAGGGACTTTGATCCGCAAAAGCCCTTTCCCCATGCGGTCCTTTTCCGCAGCCTTGGCATAGACCGGACGCTGGTCATAGCGGGGGATGCGGCTTCCACTGATACAGCGGGCATTGCCGGCGCGGCGCCGACTATTTCCTTCATCAAAAAATTAAAATCCGAAATGCCGGAACTTTCTATCTTTACAGCTTTCGATCCGTACCGGTCAAACATACGCTATGAGCTGGACTACCTTCACGAAAAAAAGGAGGCGGGAGCGGCGGGCTTTTTCAGCCAGCCCTTTTTTGATTTGAGACTTCTTGAAATTTACGCGGAATACCTTGAAGGCGCCGATGTGTATTGGGGAATTTCCCCGGTGCTGTCGGACAAAAACCGGAACTACTGGGAGTCCAGAAACAGGGCGATCTTTCCAAAGTCTTTCAGGCCCAATTTTTTCTGGAATGTGGATTTCGGCCGCCGCGTCCTTGACTTCTGCGAAAAGCGCGGGTTTAACCTGTACTTTATGCCTATAAAAGTTGAACTTAAAACCTACCTTTCGGGGCTATTGGGAACCCCCGGAAACTCCGGTTGAGTTTTCAGGGTCTTCGGCGGAACGCCGTTGGAAAAAATTGCTAATTCTTTTTACCGGTCCCTTTTATCCGCAAGGCTGAAATAGCGGCTGTAATTTTGTATCCATTCAAAATCAATGCCGAACTTTATTTTTGAATACATCGAAAGTTTGAAGATCAGGGAACAGAGGTAATTGATATAAAGGTAATATTCATCATCGGAAATTTCACCTGCATTTGTCCTGACGGAATCCTGCGGGTTTTCGGAACTTATCTTTTTTTCCCGCCTGTGAATTTCGGGAAGGTAATCACGCCCGTTGAGGTTCCAGATATCATCATCGTTGAGCTTTAAGGTCTTTTTGATAAAGAGAATTTTTTCGTCAAAAGGAAGAGAGGAAAAATTTTCCGCGTGAATATTGATGAAATAATTTTTGAGTTCTTCCCCGGATCTGAAATCCCTTGCCACCGAATAGGATATTTTTATCTCGTCGTCAGAATAGAGTTTTGCAAAGGAACGGTAATAAACGGAAGCAAGGTGGTTAAGGAAAAATTCAAATGTGATAAACGAAGAAACAAGAAGATTGTTTTTAATTCCCGACCAGCCGTCCTTGAGGGTTTTGTCGATCTGTTTCTGCCAGGGAACGCGGATTTCATTTATATATTTTTTAACCGCTTCTTCATCGGTGTTCTTCAAAAAAGGCTTTGTCGTCTGTATGAAGTTGTCAAAGATCACGTCCTTTATGATTTTGGAAATTTTTTCCTCGTTGACAAGGGAAAGATATTTATAGAGCGATGTGTTGAGGAGAATTTCGTTGTGGTATTTCAGGGTTTGGATTTTTTCCATGAGCATCCTCAAGCCCGGTTCTCGGGAAAAGTATAACCATACGGCAAAATCATGGCAACTGCAACCGCTCCGCGAGATCGTCCGGCCCTGTGGTAATGAAGGCAGGCGATGGAACGGCCCCGCCGTAGAGAATTCGGTAAAATACCGCCACCGCCGTCAGGGCAATTCGGCGGAAACCGCTTTCATCAGTTCCTTTCTGTCTATGCCCCAGTTTCTTCCGAAACGCGCAAGGTCCCCGTCCGTGTAAAGCCTGTAGGGGGAAGGCAGGCGGGAAAGATCCGGGGCTTCGGCATCAATGAATTTCGGTGTGTTTTTTCCTTTGAGTATGGCGCGGCAAAGCAGTTCCAGGGCCGCCCGGTGATTCCAGATTGAAACGGACATGGCAAAAATACGGGGCCTTGCCGCAAGAATGGGTTCCGTTTTTTCGGACAGGGGCTGCCGGAGGTTGAATTCAGGAATTTCGGAATTTTCTTCCAGTTCTTCAAGGCCGGCTTTAAGGAGGCGGACGGCAAGGGAAGGATGTATCCATTTTGCGTTGATTGAGGAAAGAAGTATGCCGGCCCGTCCCGTCAAACTACCGGGCCGTTCCCCTGCCGAAGCCTGCCGTTGAAGTCCACAGCTCCAAAGAGATCCAGGGTGCCTGTTTTCCATTCCTCCATACTGTTCATCACCATGCTTTCGGCTTTAATCCAGGAATCCGCACGGGGTCCGGCGATCATGCGGTTTGTGGAATTGGTAAAGACTATGGTCCTGCACCCCTGTTCACGGAGCTTTATGACGTTTGCAGGCGCGTCGTCTATGTACACATGCGCTCCCACCGCGCCCTTGTCCGCCATGAAGCAGATGTCCCAGTAGGGAATGTCGTAGTTGTCAAGCCAGTCAACGGTCTGGGTGATGGTGGTTTTGTGGGAATATTTGAGAAAGAGCCGGTGGGTAATGATCCGTATGCGTATGCCGCGGCTGGAAAGTTTCCGCAGAACGGCAGGGGCGTTTGTAATCGGCGCCATGTCGCGGAAGATGTTACGCTGCGTAACCGCAAAACGGTGAAGCCTGTCGTAGCCCCCGAATTCGGCGATGTTCCATTCCTCAAGCCCGTAGCTGACTTCTTCGGTAAGTGAGTCAAGGGGCCTGTTGAGCCATTCGGCGGCTATACGGCGCATTGCCCCGTAAAAATCGCCGACGACTCCGTCCAGATCCACCCCAAGTATAAATGTGCTTTCGTCCATTTCTTCCTCTTCAACCGGACCGTCAGGGAATATCCTTTGAGATCAGCACTGCCATGCTCCGCGCCGCGATGGTGTAGGTTTTAGGCGATTTAAGAGGCTTCTCGTTTCCCGGTGAAAGTATATCCTCCGGTGAAGGAAGACCTGTGTCCACAGCCCTGACCCATGTCTTGCCCTCAGGCGCATCGGCTATCCTGAATACCGCCGGTTCAAGGCCCGCGTTGAACATGATGAAAAAGTCATTGTCGTCGCGGTCCGCAAGTATATCGGCTTTGCTTCCGTCCATACGCAGGGCCAGGCAGTAGTTTAGTTTGTCCCATTTGGGGGCGTCTCCCTTGTCGTCGTACCAGCTTATGTCGGGAATGGCATTGTAGTTGCCGTCCCGCCCCGTATAGAATTCGGGCCGCATGAACCCGTGATGTCTGAGACGGAAGGCGATAATTTCCTTTGCGAAGCGGAAGACGTTTGCGTTTTTTTCGACGAGGGACCAGTCATACCAGGATATTTCGTTATCCTGGCAGTACGCGTTATTGTTTCCCCGCTGGGTCCTGCCTATCTCGTCGCCGCCGAGCAGCATGGGAGTTCCCAATGAAACCATCATGGTAGTGAAGAAATTTT
Source organism: Treponema sp. (assembly GCA_031278755.1). Lineage (GTDB taxonomy): Bacteria > Spirochaetota > Spirochaetia > Treponematales > Breznakiellaceae > JAIROE01. The sequence continues at coordinate 11,480 of JAITJV010000187.1, forward strand.
TAAGCTGCCGTTCCCGAATGCTTTCCAGATCAGGATCAGACGTGGGACCTTCGGAGCCGTAGTTGTAGCTGTTGTTGTCGTCGTTTCCGTCCCTGTTGTCTTCACCGTTATCGCCGTTATGTTTGTCGTTATAGCTGACAAGGTCTTTCAGGGTAAAACCGTCATGGCTTGTGATAAAGTTGATGGAATGGAAAGGTTTACGGCCGTCCCTGAGGTACAGGTCGGAACTGCCTGAAAGACGGGTGGCAAGGTGGCGGGTCTTGCTGGGATCGGCCCGCCAGTAGCGCCTGACATCGTCGCGGTAGCGGTCGTTCCACTCGGCCCAGCGGCCTCCGGGGAACCATCCCACCTGATAGGCCCCCCCGGCGTCCCAGGCTTCGGCTATGATCTTGGTTTGGCTTAACGCCGGTTCCTGTGCGATCATTTCAAGCATGGGCGGATTCTCCATGAGCCTTCCCTGCTGATCCCGCCCCAGTATGGAGCCGAGGTCGAAACGGAAGCCGTCAACGTGCATTTCAATCACCCAATAGCGGAGGCAGTCCAGGATGAAACTGCGGACTACGGGGTGATTGCAGTTTACCGTATTCCCGCAGCCGGAGAAATTTTTGTAGTACCGGGGATTTTCATCAAGAATGTAGTAAATCGCGTTATCCAGCCCGCGGAAAGAAAAAGTGGGCCCCATTTCGCTTCCCTCGGCGGTATGGTTAAAGACAATATCAAGGATCACTTCAAGCCCCGCCTTGTGCAGTTCCCTGACCATTTCCTTGAATTCCCTTACCGCCGCGCCGGGCGTATTGTCCACAGCGTATGAATTCTTCGGCGCAAAAAAGGCCACCGTGGAATATCCCCAGTAATTGGTAAGCCGTGTTCCATTTTTTGGGTTTATCTTGTAGTTTTCGTGCTCATTGAATTCCTGTATGGGGAGGAATTCCAGGCTTGTGATTCCCAGATCCTTAAAATAGGGGATTTTTTCCGTTACTCCCCGGTACGTCCCCGGGTACTGTACGCCGGAATTGGGATTTTTGGTAAGGCCCCGGACGTGGGTTTCGTAAAGCACGCTGAACCGGAGCGGGTAATTGAGCGGCGTATCCCCCTGCCAGTCAAAATCATCGTCAATGACTATGCACCGCGGCAGGGTAAAAAGATTATCATGGTATGAGAACGAAAGATCCCGGCTTGCTTCTTCGGGATCATAGCCCATACAACTGAAAAAATCCCAATTACTGAAATCCGTAAGCGCCTTGGTGTAAGGATCGATAAGGGCTTTATGGTAATTGAAGCGGAAGCCCTTTTCCGGAATATACGGCCCGTCCACCCTGTACAGGTAAAAGACCCCGGCTGTAAGCCCCAAGATTTGGCAATGCCAAATGTCCCCCGTTCTGTGTTTTTTCGGATTGAGCCGTATTTCTTCATACGGGCTGTCGGACCTGGGATTCTCAAAAAGGAGAATGGAAACAGATGTTGCGTTTCGTGAGAATACTGAAAAATTTACCCCCCGCCCGGTTACCGTAGAGCCCAGAGGAAGAGCTTTTCCGATTTCCATGCCAAAACCGCCGAAGGACATACATTTACTGTATCATATACAGCTTCCCGGAACAACTCCTGGCGTTGGTTTTACCTTTTGAACCTCCGGCACCGGCTGCATCCCAGAACATGGACATGGGGCCTCCGGCGGGGCCATTCGAACATACGGGCGACGAGGATTTCATCATCTTTAAGATGTACTCCGCAGACCGGGCAGAAACGCGGGCGGCCGCCTTCGAGGCAGTACACACAGCCCCGTAAATACATAAGCCTGTCCTTCCCGTTGAACGAAGGGAAAGCCGACGATTTTACCAGATCCCCGTCGTTAAGTATGGCGGAACAGACGGGGCAAGTCTGGGGCGATCCGGGAAGGGCTTCGCCTTTCGGCTGCCGCGGGCGGAGGCCTTTCTGTTTTTTGGGGAATATGGCACGGGTTCCGCCGCCGAGGGTGAAAAACAGGGTATAGCCGAACCAGAGGAGAGCCGTTCCTATAATAACCAGAACCAGTATTTCAACGTATAAAGCCATTATTCCTGACCAAGAGGCTGAAATTGCCGGACGGCGCACCGGCGGCCTAAAGTCCGCCGGCCTTTTCCGCAACCCGCGGCTTTCATCGGGCGCCGGTCCGGGCCGCATGCGTCCATAAATCAGCCTGCGGCTGAAATTGCCGGACGGTAGCCTTGCCGATTCCCCCAAGATATACTTGAGGGATGGCAATCCTGTATATTATCGGCACACCCATAGGAAATCTGGGGGATTTGACCTTCCGGGCGGCCGAGATCTTTAAAACCGCCGATGCGGTCGCCTGCGAAGACACCCGGCGTACACTGAAACTGCTCAGTCATCTGGGAATCAGGGCGCCGCTCATTTCATGCAGGGCTCAAAATGAACGGTTTGCCGCCGAAAAGG
>JAITJV010000233.1 GCA_031278755.1 Treponema sp.
GGCGGAATGGCTTGAAGGCATGCCGCCCGAGCGCCAGATAATGGTTCCCAGCAGCTCTTTGACGCCCCTGTGCCTGCCGTTAAGCACCGCGGCTACGGTTTTAATAAGCTGCGCCGCCAGCCAGCTTGAAACGGCGGATAAAAAAATGGGGTTTTCAAAAAAAGCCTTAATAAACTCCGCCCGCACGGTTATGGCAAGAGGCATGGATCACCCCTGCTGGTAACATTCATGACTATCACTCATACCACAGTTTCGGGAAAAAAGCCATCAGGGAACATCTAAAAACCGCGGTTTTCTCCGGCGGCGTTTTGCCGAAACCCCCGGAAGCCGCCCGGGGTGTCCGGAGTTTCCCGTTACCGTCCCGTTACTGTATACTGACTTTATGCCCCTTACCCTTACGGCGGGCCGCGACGACGGAGACCGGCGGCTGGACCGTATACTGCGCAAGGCCCTGCCCGGTTTTCCGCTTTCAGCCCTGCACCGGCTTCTCCGCAAGGGGCGGGTTCTGGTAAACGGAAAAGCCGCCCGCGGGGAAGATCGCGTCGCCGAAGGCTCGGTAATAACGGTTTCGGGGCTTCCCCAAACCGAAACGCGGGCGTCCGCGCCCGAAGTTTCCGCGGAAGCGCCCGGCCTCCAAAGCGGGAAACTTGACATACTCAGGGAAGAACCGGGCCTCCTTGTCCTTAACAAACCCGCCGGCCTTGCCGTACACGGCCCCGGAAGCCTTGATGAAATGGTCCGTTCATACCTCGCGGGAACCCTTCCCCCTTCACTTTCGTTTAAACCAGGCCCCCTGCACCGTCTGGACAGGCCGACAAGCGGCGTCATCGTATTTTCTTTGAATCTTGAAGGCGCCCGCTTTTTCAGCGCCATGCTCAGGGAAGGCCGCATAAAGAAGCAGTACCTTGCCATTGCGGACGGGACGCTTGCAAAAGCCGGAATCTGGGAGGACGGCCTTGTCAGGGACGCGGACGCGAAAAAAACGGCGCCTCTTGCGGCCTCAGCCGCGAAAGGCGGCGCCGGAAACGGAAAACAGGCCCTCACCGGCGTTACGCCGCTTGCCGTAAGCGCGGACGGAACGCATTCCCTTCTTCTCGCGGAAATTTTTACCGGGAGGACCCACCAGATACGCGCCCAGGCGGCGGCGCGGGGGCATCCCCTTTCGGGCGATAAAAAATACGGCGGCAGCCGGCAGAACGGCGGTTTTTTCCTTCACGCATGGAAAATCGAAATACCCCCGCAAGGTTCAGGCTCCCCCTACGGCGTCACCGCTCCCCTTCCCCGGCGTTTCAGGCGTAAAATCGAAGAACTTTTCCCCGGCTTCAACGAACAGTAAAGGCGACCGTCACCCTTTACGTTGCCCTCTTTTGTTTACTCCAAATCAACAAACCAGATACCTTTGCCTTTTATGGCGTTTTCTCTATGCGCATATACAGAGCTAAAAACACTTTCTTCTCTGGCCGCAAGCAGCATCTGTTTTTCATCATGGGTAAGGCAGAGAAAATACCTATCGGCATAATTGCCGGTAAACAAATAGCCGAAAGTCCTCTTGCCTACTTTGGGGTTTTCTTCCCTGAAATTCCATTTGCCGTCGTTGCGCAGCGTCCCAACAGCCAAGCCGGGACTCGCCACCCCGTAGAGCGTCTTGCCGTCCCGGGTAAATTGCAGGGACTGTATACGCATATTAAAACGGGTAGGGGTGACATAATAGACAGTGTCGTTAAATTTTGTATCATGATACTCCCCGACCATATCATCACCCATATCAAGGCCAAAGATTCGTATGCGTGTTTCCCGGTTTACCTCACCGTCATCATTAAAATAGTTATAAAGAAATCTTTCCCTCTCTTTCCCTCTCTTCTCTTTCAGGGATTTTTCCACTTCTCCCTTTGAAAGCACACTCCGGGTAAAACCAACCGCCAGATATTTTCCGTCAGGGCTGAACGCAACCGTGTTCAGGTCTTCAACATAAGGCGATAATATGGGAGTAATTACGGGGGTGTCGGGAACGATGTTTTCCAGATCGGCATAATAGAGCACATAGGTAGACGGCTCATTCGGGAGAATATACCCTACGGCCGCATATTTTCTGCCGTCCTGGCTTACATAGTGCCCGCCGTATTGCTTCCAGCCGGTACCCACATTGGGGATCATTTCTGTTTTGATAACGCTGCCACTGGCCGGATCTTTGACAGTTATGGTATAGCTGCCGTTGTCCGGGGACCAAGCGGAAACGATACCGCGAAAACCATCGGAAGTTACATAATACAGATCATTTCCCGGCAGGGTGTACAACAATTTACCGCTTTCAATGTCATAGATATAGTCTTCACCCTGATACAGGCAGTCAACCAGGATCTCCCGGCCGTCTTGAGACAGCAGGAATTTGTTTATGCCGGTATTTTTCGTTTCCTCAAATTTTTGAAGACGTTTGCCGCTTCCGGCGTCGTATTTTGCTATGTACGCATTTTTATTGCCGACGCCGGTAATAAGGAATTTCCCGTCAAGCGTATATATCGCCGCCTTGACATTCATTTTTCCCTTCACGGACGCGGCTGGCAACGAGGCGCAGCCAGCGAAAACCGTACTTGCCGCCAACAGCGCGATCAACAATACCATTGTAAAACTATTCTTCATCATTACCCTCCTATGGTAAAACGTTCGCGTGTAATACCCCCGGCCTGGCAAAAGCTTTCCGGCTTTTGCCACAGTATTTAGGGCGTTTCCGGCTCCGTTATTTCGAAAGCCGCTTTTTAACTGTTTCGATTTCTTTCCGGAAGTACGAACTGTCTGTTACATCGGCAATACTAATCCACGCGCTTCTTGTATTATCATCCACCGAAATATAATAATAGTGATCAGGCAGACAATAATTATTTGCGGTTAGATCATTATCATATTGATCTGTACTTGCCTTGTAATAATTAAATACCAAATCATGAGAACCCGGAGGTATTATCCACCAGTTGGAAAAGAACCCCGTACTTTGTGTGGTAGTTGGCAAATCAAAAGAACCTTTATCATCAAATTTCGTTACGCGCAAACCGCTGCTCATTCTGATGAAACTTCGTTCGGCATCCCGTTGTACAAATATTAACGAGTTAACCGTCGTGATAGTTCCGCATCCTGAAAGAAACATGCCGGAAACCAGCAATACTGCGAACATCCCCAAAGAAACAGCTTTCTTCTTCATCATTACCCTCCTATAGGTAAATTGCCAACCCGCAAAGCGGATTGGCGCTGCATATCATATAACGCCCGTACGGGCGTTTGTTCACAAAAGCGCCTTCGCTTTTTACGGCACGAGCGCGCTCACCAGCGGCCCCCAGGGGCCTTTTTTCCCGCCGTTCTCAATCTGTACGGCGATGTACACGGTCTTTCCGCTGTCCGCGCAGGCAAAGGTGATGACGTCCTTCTTCCGCCGGGTAAAAAGCGACTCGTCAAACTGCGCCGGGTCGGTTACAGGCGGCCCGCCGGGCTCCACCAGCTTGTACCAGAGCCTGAAGCCCTCGTTGGCCCGGTCGTTCGGATCCCCCGACACAAAAACGATACGCACCCCCAGCTCGCGCCGGCCTGCAAGGAAGGGCTCCGCCGCCGCCCAGTCCTCACCGGTGAGCGGGGGAATCTTGAAGTACCGGTTCCGGAAGAAACGCATCTTCGTTACCAGCGCCTTGAACGCCGCCTGGCAGCTCACGGTGATAACATGGGTGCGTTCGGCCTCGTCCACAGCCTTTTACAGCAGTTCCTGCGCGTCGCCGAAGAGATCTCCCAGCGCTGTGAACTCGCCGGCGGGCACGCCCCAGGCCGTCCGCCGCGCGGAAGTCAGGTAACTAATCCAAATCCGGCACATCTCAAGGATCTCTATCCGTGGGCCGGGAAGCCAACCAGGATAACGGGCCATTTTCTCTTCCGATACAAATGAGATGATATGATTCCGCACCTGAAGAGACTAATTCCGGGCCGGAAAGAGCTAATTCTGAGTTGGAAATACCTGTTTCCGGATTGGAAACAGGAAATTCCGGGTTAAAAGTAGCTAATTCCGGATCAAATTTTGCAAATTCTGAGCCGGACTTTGCTAATTCCGGGTTGGAATTTACTAATTCTGAGTCAAAAATAGCTATTTCTGAGCCGGAAATAGTTTTCGTGAAGGCGCGCGGAATCCCACGCGATACGGTATATGCCGCCGGTAAGGCGCTTTGCGCTGAATCTACGCTATATGTAGCGGGGGGGGTAACCAATAAACGGTGAACATGCCGCGCATGGGTGCATCATACAGGTCTTTGAAAAGAAACGCAAAAGGCGCTTCCATACAAACGCCGATCTATCCGTCCGCCCCGGGCGTTTATCCCG
>JAITJV010000246.1 GCA_031278755.1 Treponema sp.
CACAAAGTCGGTTACTTTGTGGACAGACCTTGCAGTTGCTCCCGTTTTGTGCCAAAACGGTACGCAACATGCGTTTTTTAAGGTAGTCTGTCCATAATGTGTCTACATTATGGACAGACGCTAAATAAATATTTGATACCTGAGGCTGTTCCAAAACCCGGCTGGTTTTGAAACAGCCTCTGATTCGTGTTGAGGGTTTCATACCCCGCCGCAAACTGTGTTTGCGCGCTCTGCCGCGCGGCATGGTGATTTATAATCAATATTTTCAGTAAAAATATAAACGCGCCCGGCTGCACATAACAGGGCATGCGGCTTTCCGGGACAAGTTTGGGTTTTATGCGGATCGGCTGTCTTTCAATGACGCGGCGAAAAACGGGGTTTCCTCCTGAAAATCCCGAGGCTTTCGATGTGGGCCGTCTGCGGATAAAAATCGTAGAAACTCAGTTTTTCAAGATCATACGCGCTTATAAGCTCCCCGCCGTCCCGCGCCATGGAGGCGGGATCGCAGGACACGTAGGCGAAAAGGGGAGGCCCTTTTTCAACAAGCCACCGTCTTATACCCGGTGAAAGCCCCTGCCGCGGAGGGTCCGCGACAATAAAACCATACACAGGGTTTGTACCCCCCGCGGCCTTTTTGCGCCCCGCCCAGTCTTCATCTTTCATCGCGAAGTATTCTATTCCTTCGCCCTTTACATTTTCGCGGGCCAGGGCCAGGGCGGTTTTGTTTTCTTCAACAAGATCGATGCGGGGAAAAAGATCTTTGAGGAACAGGGCGAAGGTTCCCACCCCGCAGTAAACGTCCGCCGCCGGAAGGTTCCGGGGCGCGGCCCTTTGTATTAAATCGCCTATAAGCTTTTCCAGCATAAAGGCGTTGCCCTGAAAAAACACTTCCGCATCAAGGATAAGGCCGCGGCCACGCAACGTCGTCTTCCCCCGGTTGTTTTCCCCTTCGCAGAGGAAGAGGCCGCCGCGGGAATAAACGGTAAAGCGGTCCTTTTCGGGGGGAGGCCTTATCGTTCCATTTTTAAGCGCGCCGCGTATGCCCCTGTCGGCGACGGGGCAGTCTGAAACGGGGATCACCGCGGCGCTTTTTCGGGCCTTAAGGCCCACGGAAACAAGGCCCGGGGCTTCCCGGTGAAACCGCGGCGCGCAATGAAACTGCATCCTGTTCCGGTATTCCCAGGGAGGGGAGGGGATAATATCCGGTTCCGGAGCCTCAACGCCCCCTATACGGGCAAAGGCGTTTTTCAATATGGCGGTTTTGGCTTCAAGCTGGGCTTCGTAGGCAAGGTGCTGGAGCGAACAGCCTCCGCATATCCCGTACAGGGGGCAGGCCGGCGCGATCCGCAGCGGCGAAGGCTCCAGAATCTCCACAAGTTCAGCCTTTGCCCATCTGCCGTGTTCCCGGGTTATACGGGCCTTTACCAGGTCCCCGGGGGCCGTCATGTCAATGAAGACCGTCATGCCCCCGGCGGAAGCCGCGCCTCCGCCCCCGGCGGCTATTTCCTTTATGGAAGCGGTAAACAGATCTCCTGCCGGCATAGTTTATTCTACACCATCATTGCAACAACATAAACAGAGGGGGTACAATGGGGTATGAACGGCATTTTTGAAGCGGACTCAACCGGGTGGTTTGACGCCGGCGACGGAACAAAACTTTTTCTCCGCCGTTGGATTCCCGAAGCGCCGAAGGCGGTGCTGCATATTGTTCACGGAATGGCGGAACATTCCCTCCGGTACGGGAGGCTGGCAAGACAGCTTAACGAAAACGGCGTTGAAGTATGGGCCGCGGATCAGCGGGGGCACGGTAAAACGGCGGATACAGGGGTCAACGATCCCGCAAAGGGAGGGATCCTGGGGCACTGCGCCGACGAGGACGGCTTCAGCCGGGTAACCGCGGATATAGACCTTATTAACAGAAAAATACGTGAAGAAAGGCCGGGCCTTTCCCTCTTTCTTTTGGGCCATTCCTGGGGTTCATTTATCGTGCAGAATTACCTTGAAACCTTCGCCGCGGGAAACGCCGCGCATACAGAAAACGCGGCGGGCGCGGGAAGCACGGCGGACGCGGGAAACGCCGCACGCGCGGAAAACGCGGCGGGGCGGGGCCGCATTATAGACGGCTGCATCCTCTCCGGCACAAGAGGGCCGGGCGGTTTCAAGATCAGGGCGGGCGTTCCCTTTATGGCCTTTCTCGCGTTTGTTTTGGGAAAGCGGCGTCCTTCCCCGCTGGCAAGAATCGCCGTGGACGGCTCCTGCAACAGGCCGTTCAGGCCCAACAGGACTTCTTTCGACTGGCTTTCGCGGGATGAAAACGAAGTGGACGCCTATGTAAACGATCCGGCCTGCGGCAATCTTTGTTCGGCGGGCTTTTACCGGGATCTTGCCTCGGGGCTTAAACGCATACACAATCCGGCCAATATGGAAAAGATAGACAGGGATCTTCCCGTATATATTTTTTCAGGCAGCGCCGATCCCGTGGGCGACATGGGGGTAAGCACTACCGTTCTTGTCACTGTATACCGGTCCATGGGAATGAAGGATCTGGAATTTGTTCTGTATCCCGACGCCAGGCACGAAACGTTCAACGAAACCAACCGCGAGGAGGTAACGGAAAATCTTGTTGCCTGGATGCTGAAACACTGTGAAAATTAACATGGAGAGCCTCCAGGACTGAAATTTTCGGAGGCTTCCCGTACCGAGGAGTTTTTGTTTGCGGTTTAGATATTCAGCCCGGCAGGACGGAAAGCCGGTGAAAAAGGCCGTTGTATATACCCGTGAAGAACACGGCGTCAACGCCGCCGATGTGGACGGCGACGCGGTCAATATAGTTGAAAGGCTCAAGGCCGCCGGCTACGAAACCTATATCGTGGGGGGCGCGGTGCGGGATCTTATCCTTGGGAAGAAACCGAAGGATTTCGACATAGCCAGCGCGGCGAGTCCCGCGCGGATAAAAAAAATATTCCGTAACGCCCGCGTCATAGGCCACCGGTTCCGCCTTGTCCATGTGTATTTCGGCCCCAAGATATTTGAGGTTTCCACTTTCCGTTCCCTAAAAGAAGGACCCACGGGCAATACTTTCGGAACCATAGAAGAAGACGTCCTCCGCCGCGATTTTACCCTTAACGCCCTGTTTTACGATCCGGGAAAGCAGATCGTCGTTGATTATGTCGGAGGGATGAAAGACATACGGGAAAAGCGCATCAGGCCCATCATTCCGCTTTCGGTGATATTCCATGATGATCCCGTCCGCATGATACGGGCGGTCAAATACGGCGCCGCAACAGGTTTTACGCTTCCCCTTTCCCTGCGGTGGAAGCTGAGGCGGCAGTCGCCGCTTCTGGCCTCTGTTTCACCTTCGCGCTTAACCGAAGAGATCTTCAAGATCATAAGGTCGCCGTCCGCGGCGGCCATAACGGCCGCCCTTGAAAATTTCGGCCTGTACGAATATCTCCAGCCGAACGCTTCACGCCTCATGAAGGAAAAGAGCGGCTTCCGCAGCCGGTATTTGGGAAGCCTTGAGACGCTTAACAAGCCGGACTTTAAGAATCTTCCCGGAGAAACCCTCGCCGCCCTTATACAGGACTACCTTGAAGACGAGACCGTCTGGGAAAGGGGCGTGGCGGAAAATTATAAAAACACCTTTGCCCTTGCCCGCGCCTTTGTTCTCCCCATGAATCCGCCGCGGATGGAACTGGACAACGCGGTGCGCCTTGTCTTTGCGGAACACGGCGTCACCGTAAAAAAATTCCGCTTCCTTGACCGGAAGCCTCCGCGTGAAAAACGGGCCGCCCCGCCTGAAGGCCGCCGTGATGAGGAAGCCTCCGAACCGCGGAAAAATTACCGCAGGAGACGGCGGCGGAAAAAAGCCGGGTCCGACGCCGATCCCGGTGAAACCGAGTAGTTTTCCGCCGCACTGACAGCCTGCGCTGATAAAAGGGCCGGCCGGCCGCGTAAAACCGTTAGGGGGAATACCTCAGCCTGGCGATGAGTTTTTCCGCCTTTTCCCTGTAGCGTGCGGGCGAAGCGGCCGCGGCTTCTTCCAGAAAGGCCGCGGCTTCGCTGTTTTTGCCCGCCGCCGCGGCGTTGACCCCCCGGGCGTAGGCGACAAGGGCCTTGTCCGCGCCGCGCTCAAGGCTCATGCGGTAGTATTCTTCGGCCATGGCGTAGCTTTTTTCTTCGTAGGAAAGAAGCCCCAAATAATAAAAGGGCGCGTGGTGTGAGGGCTTTTGGTTCATGGCGGTAACAAAGGCAAGTTCCGCCGCCGCCGGATCATGTTCGGTATATGCCTTTTCGCCTTCCGCAAGAAGTTCCGCGAACGTCCTGCGGGAATTGATGTACGCGCGGTAATCGCTTTCAAGTTTTTCCATGCTGTTCCAGGTTCGTATGCGGTTCACCACGACCGCCGAATTTTCGGCGGCGTTCTTTTCGGCGGAAAGCGCCATGAAGCAGTCGGTGAGCGTCCTGAAATATTCTTCCCTGCCGCTCGACAGAAAAAACGAAACGAGGGACCATGAAACGCTCTGGAAATTGTCCGGAATGCCCCGTTCGTCTGCAAGCAGTATGTCTTCTATGGCCGGGGCTTTGCCGCCGAGACCCTTGACCGTTTCAAGCCAGGAAAGGTTTTCTTCGTAGTGTATTTCTCCGGATCCCGAAAAACCAATGGTGCTGAAATAGATGGCAAAGCCTTCCCGTATCCATGACGGGGGAAAGGGGATGAACCCCCTCAGGTATTGGACAAAGGCCTGATAGGGCAGGTTGTGCCATTCCCCCGCGCCGCCCCTGTTGATAACGAGTTCCCGGCGGCCGCCCTGGTTGTAATGAAGGTACACCGCTCCGGGCCTGCTTGATCCGACCCGTGAGAAAACATAACCGTCGTAGGTTTCTTTGTCCCTTATGGCGCGCACCTTAAAGGGAAGAACCCCCGTCCGGGGGTCAAAACGGAAAAGCCGTGAATAGACGGCAAAGCGGTCTTCCATTTCCTGCGCCAGTTTTTCGCCGTCTCCCATGTCGGAAACGACTTCGTAGTGGGATGTTTTCACGGTAACTTCCCCGCTTACCGGAACCTGGGCGGAAAGATACACGGGGAAGGCCAGCGCGGCCAGGCCCGCAAGGGCCGAAAAAAATGGAATTTTGGCGTTCATTTCTTTCTCCTGTTATTGGATTATCTTGTCTATAATGATGTTCACTTCTTCAATAAGTATTCCCGTGTACCGTTCTATATTGTCGATGATGTACTGCTGAAGTTCGTGTATGTTTCCCCCAAGCTGTATACCGTACGGTACGTCTATGGTAATCACCAGCCGGTAGCCCATCTCATCATCTTTTACCACGATTTTTTTGATCCTGATATTCTGGTTGTACTCATCGACGCAGTGAATAACCATCTGCGACAGGGCCGCTTCGGAGATGAT
>JAITJV010000281.1 GCA_031278755.1 Treponema sp.
TACGGTTGCCAGAAAAGCCGCGCTGGAGGCCGCCCTTCCCTGCATGCAGCTTTCGTAGAGCAGATTGGTAAGCTTGATAAGTTCTTTGTGTTGCTCATCAACAAGGGGAATGCCGATCGAGTAGGAATTTTGCCATGTTACAAATACAGTTTCAGCCATTTATGATCTCTAAAGTCATAATAAGCATAAATCAGCCCGCGGTCAATAAAAATCCTTTTTCCGGATCATGTTCCGCTGTATTTTCCCGCTTATTGTTTTCGGCAATTCTTCGGTAAATTCGATGATACGGGGGTATTTATAGGGAGCGGTAACCCGCTTGACGTGGTTTTGCAGTTCCTTCCTGAGTTCGCCGGAAGGGGAAAAGCCCCGGGCAAGAACGATGGTCGCCGTGACCACCTGCCCCCGCACGGGGTCCGGCGCCGCAGTAACGGCGCATTCCAGTACCGACGGATGTTCCATAAGGGCGCTTTCCACTTCGAAGGGGCCTATGCGGTAGCCGGAACACTTTATCACATCGTCGTTGCGTCCCATAAACCAGTAATAGCCTTCGTCGTCATGCCAGGCCATGTCGCCGGTTTGATAAACGCCGCCGCGCCAGGCCGTTTTGGTGATTTCTTCATCCTTCCAATAGCCGCGGAAAAGACCGGGAAAATGTGAAGGCCCTGCATGGATCGCGGGCGCCTGATCCAAAGTTTCACCGGCCGTTCCGGCGGCGTCGTACATCGTGTCTCCCGCGTTGGTTATGCTGATATTACCCACGATGCCGTCGTCGCAGGGGTCCCCGTTTTCATCAAGCAGGTTAAGGCCGAAAAGAGGGGCCGGCTTGCCCATGGAACCGGGCCGCACGGGCAGCCACTTAAAGACCGCGGCCATGACGGAAGTTTCCGACTGCCCGAATCCTTCCCGTATTTCAAGGCCCGTGAGTTTCTTTATTTTATTGTATACTTCGGGGCTTAAGGGTTCGCCTGCTACCGACGTGTGGCGTATAAAACTCCAGTCGTAACCTGAAAGGTCTTCTTTTATGAGGTAGCGGAAAATGGTCGCCGGAGCGCAGAAACTTGCGGGCCTGAGGCGTTGTATTGCGTCAAGCATCCCCTGCGGCGTGAATTTTTCCGTATCGTACACCCCCACCGCGGCGCCGCATATCCACTGACCGTAAATTTTGCCCCATGCGAATTTCGCCCAGCCTGAATCGGTCTGGGTAAGGTGAACCGCGCCGTCTTCAACGCACTGCCAGTACTTTGCCGTAACGATGTGCCCCAGGGGAAGGGAATGATTGTGAAGAACCATCTTTGGCATTCCCGTTGTGCCTGAAGAAAAATAGATCAACATGGGATCGGACGTTTTTGCGTCAGGCCGCGGAAAATCTTCGCCTGCGTTTTCCATTTCGCGGCGCATGTCTATAAAGCCGGGGGGGACATTGTCCCCCACAAGGGCCGTCTCTTTAAGCGATGCGCAGCGGGGCCTTACGCCGTTGATGCTTTCAACAAGGCCGTCGTCGTCAACCGAAATGAGAAGCTTTACTTCGGCGGCCGTGCAGCGGTACTCAAGATCCTTTGCCGTCAACTGGTACGTTCCCGGAATGCAGACCGCGCCCAGCTTCATAAGGGCGCACATGAAGATCCACACTTCGGGACGCTGCTTGAGGATCAGCATTACCACATCGCCTTTTTTGATCCCCAGGGCGCGGAGGGCGTTTGCCCCCTTGTTTGAAAGGCGTTTCATGTCGGCAAAGGTATAGCGCTTCATAAGCCCTGAATCGTCCGTCCAGAGGAGGGCGGTTTTTTCGGGATCTATCGCCGCCCATTCGTCAACAACATCAAACGCAAAATTGAAAATGTCAGGCACATTGCAGGCGTAGTTTGCGTAAAAATCTTCGTAACTTTCAAAATCAATGCGGGGGCAGTACCGCGAGAGTATTTCATTCATGGTGTTTTATTCCTGTATGACGGTGATGAATTGGGCGGGTCCGTTGACCGCGTACTGGCCGTGGGGCAGGCGGGCGTCGAAATAAATCGAATCCCCTTCGGCAAGGATATACTCCCGGCCGGCGACCGTTACCTTTACGCAGCCTTTGGTTACATAGTTGAATTCCTGTCCCGAATGGAATACGGGATCGGCGGGCGCCTTTGAAGGATCGAGATCGACAAGGAGCGGTTCTATTGTTCTGCCTTTGAAGTTGTAGGCAAGGCTTGAAAACTCATAACCGGGGTACCGTTCTATGCGTACTCCCTTTCCTTTCCGGCAGACGCTGGCGTGCTCCATGCGGGGATCTTCCCCTGTAAGGAGCACCGTGGCGTCGGTTCCCAGCCTGCCCGCAATCTTGTAAAGCGCGCTGATGGGAATATCCTGTTCGCCCGATTCATATTTTGAATAGGTGTCATAGGAGACGCCTATGTCCGCCGCTATATCCATGGCGCTTATTTCAAGAATTTCCCGCAGTTCCCTGATCCGCCCGGGTATTTGGGCAAGGTTTTCATCCATTCAAAAACTCCCATAGATCCCGCCCTGTACTTCTGTCGCCGCCGTCGCGTATATCTACAGGAAGCCGGACATATTCATCGCCGCGGTAATCACAGCGGCCCGGTTCGGTTTTGATACCGGCGATGGCGTGCTCTTTAACGGCCTTTACATAACAGGCGATGCTTTCCATTTTCTTTTCAAGATATACTCCATAAGCGTTCTTTTCATCAAGACGGGAAAGATCATGAGTATCCGATCCCGCCGCGGCGGCAAGCCCGGTCCGCGCCGCATAGCGCATGGCAAGAGCGTCATAGGATTGTTCATGATTGCCGGCGTTGGCGGCTTCTACGGCGTCCACGCATCCGCTTGAAAGGACGATTTTTCTGATGTAGTCGTGCTGCCTGAACGGATGGGCCTGTACGACGCAGCCGCCCGCGTCCTTTACCGCGCGGTACTGTCCGCCCCTGGTCCATTTGCGGGATTCAGGATGCTCAAGAAGCCACGCCTTGTCCAGCCCGTATACAAGGTAATCGTCGCAGCCGTCAAAGGTTTCTTCCCATCCGAAAAAGACGTCAAGGCCCCGCCGCTGGCCTTCTTCCCATGTTTCCTCATAGCCCCGGCAAAAACGGTTGACCCATTCCCGCCAGGGAAGCCGTCTGTCCACGGCGCTGTTCCCGTTAAAAAAATGTTCGGTAACGATGATCCCCTGATAACCCAAATCAATATATCTTTGAACGTACTCAGGACCCATGGAAATTCCGCAGGCGCTTCCCCGCGCGGTATGGAGGTGTGTTTCGTAAAGAAAGCTCAATAGTATGCTCCGCTGTCAAACTCACGGCCCGTCGTTTGAAGCACGGACGGTTTTCCCCATCGCAAGGCGCCAGAGGCGTTTTACAAGTCCTATTCTTCCAAAAAGCAGCCAGAAAAAAAAGATGGCGGCGAGAAGCACGGGAATGCCGAAAATTACGGCGCCTATGACGACGAGGAGCGCCGTGGAGGCAAAATTCCCGAAGAAACCGAACAGTTCCCCGATCCGCTCTCCCAGGCCCGGAGACGATCTCAGGGCGGCCGGCCCCGCAAGTTCAAGTTCCACGGTTGAATAATCAACAAGGCCGGCCAGCGTCCGCAGTTCCCTTCCCGTTCTGTCCAGTTCCGACTCAAGATCCGCTATGCGCGATTCTACCGAAAGGATCTCGTCAATATTGGCGGCCCTTGCCAGGTAGCCCCGGTAGGTTTTAAGGAGTTCCCGTTTTGTTTCAAGCCGGCTTTCAAGATCATAAAAACGGACCGTCACATCTTCGACGTTTTCGGATTTGTAGAGAATCTTCCCCATACCTTCAAGATCGGCGAGCAGGGCGTCGCAATATGCGGAGGGCACCCGTATCGTATAATTCCGCGTTATTTCCAGTATGGTGGCTGCCGCGGAATACGCCCCGTATTTTTCCATGACGGCGCGGAGGGTTTTATCCGAAGCGGCGGGATCTTCTACGCGTATCCTCAAATTCACCCGCTTTACGAGTTTTCGCGTCATTTCGGACGCGGGCGCGCCGGCGGCTTCAGCGGGGGAGGGAACAGGGGGCTCCGCGGCGTCTTCATCGTAACTAAAATCAGCTTCGGCGGCGGCCCTTGATGAAAAGGCGGCCCCGTAATTCCCCGCGCCCTTTGAACAGCCTGTTACAAGGACCAACACCGCCGCGGCGATAAGAGTTGCGCGTTTCATTGTTGCGCCTCCTGTCATTCGCCCATTATGCGGACATGGACTTTCCGCGTGCGGGGGCCGTCATATTCATTGAACCATATTCCCTGCCAGGTTCCAAGGAGGAGCCTTCCGCTGCTTACGATTAGTGTAATTGAAGGGCCGACGATGCTTGACTTTGTGTGCGCGGCGGAATTGCCTTCGCTATGCCGGAACTCTTTCAGATCCGGGGAAATACGGTCAAGGGCCAGAATGACGTCAGGCGGCACGTCGGGATCGGCGTTTTCGTTAAGGGTAACGGCCGCCGTGGTGTGCGGTACAAAAATAACGCAGATCCCTTCGGCAATCCCCGAAGCGCCGCAGGCCTTTTGTACTTCGGCCGTAATGTTAATCCACTGCGCTTTCGCCGAAGTCTTTACGCTAAAACTTAACAATGAAGTCATACAGCCATGATATAAAAATCCGGGCGGTGAGTATAGGGACCCGGGCGTATTGGTGATATAGATAGTGTCTGTCCATAATGTAGACACATTATGGACAGACTACCTTAAAAAACGCATGTTGCGTACCGTTTTGGCACAAAACGGGAGCAACTGCAAGGTCTGTCCACAAAGTAACCGACT
>JAITJV010000291.1 GCA_031278755.1 Treponema sp.
GTAGATTATACGCACGCATTGACCAAGCCCCCGCTATACCATAAAATTAAATCAAGGGTTTGTTTCAAAACCAGCCGGGTTTTGAGACAACGGGTATTGAGACAAACCCGATATCAATACCAAGGAGCGTATATGACCAGTTATAAAGAATTGGGTCTTGTGAACACCAGGGAGCTTTTTAAGAAAGCGGTAAACGGGGGTTATGCGGTTCCCGCGTATAATTTTAACAATATGGAGCAGATGCAGGCTATCATTCAGGCTTGTGTGGAAACGAAATCGCCCGTCATTCTGCAAGTGTCTTCCGGGGCCAGGAAATATGCCAATCAGAACCTTCTTAAAAACATGGCCAGGGGCGCGGTTGAATACGCCCATGAGCTGGGTTTCGACATCCCCATCGTGCTGCATCTGGATCACGGCGACAGCTTTGAACTGTGCAAAGACTGTATTGAAACGGGTTTTTCGTCGGTTATGATCGACGGCTCCCATCTTCCCTATGACGAAAACGCCGCCCTTACCAAAAAAGTCTGCGAATTTGCCCATTCCCAGAAAGATTATGTTACCGTCGAAGGCGAACTCGGGGTGCTTGCCGGCGTGGAAGACGACGTGTCCGCCGAACACAGCCACTATACCCAGCCTTCCGAAGTTATTGATTTTGTCAGCAAGACAAAGGTCGATTCGCTGGCCATTTCCATCGGAACCAGCCACGGCCGGGCAAAATTCAAGCCCGAACAGTGCACCCGGGACGCCAACGGGATCCTCATTCCCCCTCCCCTCCGCTTCGACATACTTGAGGAAATCGAAAAGAAAATCCCCGGCTTCCCCATAGTCCTCCACGGTTCCTCTTCGGTGCCCGTCGAATACGTGCAGATGATTGAAAAATACGGCGGCAAACTTACCGACTCCGTGGGCATTCCCGAAGAGCAGCTCCGCAGGGCGGCCAAGAGCGCGGTGTGCAAGATCAACATTGACTCCGACGGACGGCTTGCCATGACGGCCCTGATACGCAAGGTGTTTGCCGAGAAACCGGATGAATTCGATCCCCGCAAGTACCTGGGGCCCGCCCGCGACGAGCTTAAAAAACTCTACGCCCACAAAAACCAAAACGTTCTTGGATCCGCGGGCCAGGCGTAAGGGAAGGGGCTGTCAAACAGCCCCTGAACTTTTGGTGAATTCCCGGTATTCGGTGGGGAGCATGCCCGTCTGCTGTTTGAAAAGCCTGCTGAAATAGCTCGGATCGGAAAACCCCACTTCCCGCGCTATATCGTATACATTCACGTCATTTGAATGCGATATAAGTTCAATGGCCTTCGCGATACGCACCTGGGTAAGGTATTCGCCGGGCGACATCCCTTTATATTCACGGAACAGCCTGCTGATATACGAAGGGACAAAACCGAAGCGCTTGGAAAGGGTCTGATTGGTAATATGCTCGGCATAATAGCCGCGGATATATTTATCTATCATCTTCATCATGTCTTCGGCGCGCTGCGTAGTTTCCTGATCGGAAAACAGGCCCAGAAAAAGTTCCAGAAGTTCGTGATGAAGATCTTCCCATGAAGCGGATACGGAAAAAACCCTGTTAAACAAATCTTCCCAGTCAAGGCGCAGCATGGCCTTGAGTTCCTTGCTGGCCGACAAATATTGATACTTGATAATGTTGGTTAAAATTTCGGACGGGCAGTTCTTTTCCTTCCAGTACCAAACCATATCATTGAGAATAAGTTTCAGGGACGGGATGTTTCGTAATTTAAGCGCGCGGACAAGTTTTTCCCCGTATATCGCGCATTCGTTAAAAAGTTCCTGCATGGAAGCTCCGGAAGCGGCGTGTTCCCCGGCCAGACATATACCTTTGCCGAATACGCCGTTATGCCGCATTTTCCGCAGCAAATTTTCAGCAATAAGCCTTACGTTTCCCCGGGGCTTCACTTCTTCCGACAGAACCGAGACCGGCGTTCCCGCATTTCCCCGCCCGGCCGTTGATTCATGGAGCTTTATAATAAATTCATCCGCTCTGCCCGCTTCCGTATACCCCAGCAATCCATACCGGAACCTGTTTTTATGCTGCGCGCTTAACCACATTTTTTCGTCGTCCCGAAGCAGATCCCCCGCCGGCGCCATAAGGGCGTCCATGGCGGGAACAGGGGTTTCCGCGGTTTCGGCCGGTAAAAAATTGAAGTTTCCGTAATGAACCATAAAAAGAAGGTACCGTGAAAAATCAGGCGGCAGCGCGCGGATCGTTCCGGCCAGCGCCATATCAAGGCTGAACGCCCCCGCGGCGGCGTCGCGGGATTCCAGCAGGGATTTTATTTCCCCCAGCGTAGATTTAAGCTGAACGGGCGTTACAGGCTTCAGGAGGTATTCCCGCGCGCCGTAATGAAGCGCTTCCCGGGCGTAATTAAACTGATCAAAACTGCTTACAATAACTGAAATGGTTTGCAGGCGGTTTTCGTAAATAAACTTAAGAATTTCAATGCCGTCCGCCTTGGGCATTCTGATATCGGTTATCAATACATGGGGCCGTAAATTTTCGACATACTCAATCGCCTCCCCGCCGTTTACCGCTTTTGCGATTACCTCAAAGTCATCGCATTCCTGTTCTATCATGGAAACAAGATTCCTGAGGATCAGCGCCTCGTCTTCAGCTATCACTACGGTATATCTGGCCTTCATGCATCTCCCCTCCGAATCGGACAATGGTCCCGTGGTACAGGGGCCTGGCCGAAAAATGGATTTTGTTGTTGTAAAGCAGCCGCAGCCGTGTAATGGAATTCAGAAGCCCAAGCCCGCCCAAATGCATTTCGCCAATACCGCTCAGCATATTGTCAAAAAGAGCCTGGCTCCGCCCGATTATCCTTTCCACCCGTTTTGTATCTATCCCGCAGCCGTTGTCAATAAGCTCCACCGTCCAGGTATCGCCTTCGGAAAAAATATTTATGTTTATGGACCAGGGAAAAGGCGTATTAATAAAAGCGTGCTTAAAGCAATTTTCCGCAATGGTTTGCAGCATAAGACGGGGAATGGGACAGGCGCCGCATTTTTCATCGATATGAACGGCGAACATAAATTCGTTTGAATAACGGATCTGCATCAATTTCAGATAGTTACAGGTGTATTCAAGCTCCTCGCTTATGGTGCTGTTTTCCAGATCGAATTTCATGACATAGCGCAGCATATTTGACAACAGTTCACAAATGTCGGCGATCTGGGGAACGTCGTTTTCATAGGCGATTGAATTGATGCTGCTGATGCAGTTGTAAAGAAAATGGGGCGATATCTGGGATTGCAGCGCAAGGTAGTAGGCTTCACGTTCATTAAGCCTTGACTGCAGGGTTTGATTCATGGCCTCTTTTACACGGGAGAGCATCTCATTGTAAAACTGCTGCAGCTGCTTCAGATCTTCGGTGGAAGAATGAAAATCAATGTTCATTTCAAGATTGTCCCGCGTAACATGCTGCATGGCGTTGATGACCTCGTCCAGCGGGCGGGTAAGATAACGGCTGACAAGAAGGTTCAAACTGACGGTGACAATCAGGAGGGATACGACGGCTATTAATATGGTTCCAAAATATACAAAGACAAGGCCGGAATGATACCGCTGCATGACGAAAATACTGTAATCAGAACCGTCAATCTTCCGGAAACTCAGGATGTAGTCTTCGCCCCCCGCCCCCCTGCCGGAATTAAGACCCTCTGAATATTCCGCCAATATTGACTGCGCGTCCGGTATAAAACCGTCGTCGGAGTAATGGTTAATAATATTCCTGTCGGCGTCAAGGAGATAAATGCGTATCGTCTCATCGGAGCTGCCGCAGAGGCTTTCGATTTCGGATCGTTTCTTTAACACCTGGAGTATCCCCAAATCCCTTCCGGTAGGAAGATCGTACAGACGGCGCGACAGTGAAAAATATTCAGCCTGCGTATTTACCCCGCCAATCCAATAAGGAAGATGGGGCCCCGCCAGCAGGGGGGAATTCGGGTTTTTTTTCAGATTGTCCCTTATATCCGCGAGCAGCCCCCATTCGGCGGCGTTACGGATAATGCGCCAGTCAACGCCCATTTCCGATGTGGAGATAAAAGCCTTTTCGTTGTATATATTGATGATGGTGTTCGAAATATCAAGCCCAAGAATTACCAGAAAATTCTGAAAAACAACGTTGAATTTATCCCTGTTCTGATCGAAGTAATTTTGATTCCCTTTATAATTAACTATAATTTCGCTTATGATGTCCATGATGTTTTGGCTGAACAGGATGCGCGTGCTTACCCTGTCCATCTGCTGAAACTTGTCCCTCACCTGATTGCCGACGTTTTCCGAATAAGCGTCAAGGCTCGCCGCGGCCTGCCTGTTGATGTTATCCGCGGCGTACACGCCTATTATTACAGAAGCGATGGTCAGTACAAGAACAAAAAGAAGGGAATACATCAGAAAAATACGGTTATGAAGGCTGGACGGCATGCGTAATGGTACAGCTTCTTTTACGGATTTGTCAAAGATTTTTCCAAATACCCGCGGATTTTAAAAAATTACCAGAAAAATTTTAATTTTTTCGCTTTACCCCGGAAAAATACTCCTTAATAATGGCTTTACCAATAAGGAGGTTATTTATGAAGAGAATCGTGAATTTATCTGTTTTTCACGCCGCGCTGATCCTCGTCCTGCTGGGCGCCTGTTCGCAAAAAGAGGACGCCGTAAAAAACGAGAAAGTAACGCTGAGCGTTTATTGTTCAAAGGACGCCTGGCGCGATATATACTCGGCCGTCGCCCAAAAAATCGGGGAGGATCACGGGATCGAAATCGATCTTGTCACCCTGCCCAATGAACAGATAGAACCGGTGATCAGCGTAAAGCTCGCCACCAACGATCCGCCGGATCTTTTCCTGTCCAACACGCCCCAGACGGTGGAGCAGTACAACGCAACCCAAACCTGCCTCTCCCTGGACGATCAGCCCTGGGTTCCCCGCCTCGCGGCGCCGGATCTTCTGCGGTACAAAGGGGACGGCAAAATTTACGGGATGCCTTCCCGGGATTCTTCGAGCTTTTTCGGCGGCGCCTATTACAACAAAGCC
>JAITJV010000315.1 GCA_031278755.1 Treponema sp.
GCCGGGGCCGCCCTTGCAAACGGAAATTATGCCGCCGCCGCCGCTTCCTATTCAAACGCGAAAACGTATTTTGAGTTTCTCCATTCGTTTGCCGGAAAATGGCGCGAATTCAGGTACGATTCCCGCTTTATAGCCCTTTTTGAAGAACAGGTGCCGGAAGAAAAATTCGGGGATTTCCTCGCGTACCGGGCCTACGACGACGCCGCCGTATATTTTGAACAGGGGACGGATCTGGGCCGGCGTTTCGATGAAATTCCCGACAATGACACCTTAAGGCTCTTGCAGGCGGGATCGATCACCCCCGCCGAAGCCGAGCGGCGGGAAGAACAGTTCAGGGCCGAATTTACCGGGCTTTTTACCGCGGCCGGGACCTTGCTTGATGAAGTAAACGGAAGGGAAAATCAGTTCCGCGGCATACTCGAAGGGGCGGCGGTAAATTTATCCGGGGATCCGCTTTCACCCATTGAAGAAGCCCGCTCCTTTACCCTCGGGCTGCTTAACCGTATAGGGCAGGGTGAATACGACGCCACGGTGGAGAACTACACCATGGCCAACGGTGATTTTGAAAACCGGCTTGGCGGCCGCCGGAGCGAGATTGAAGAAGGCGAGCGGTTTATTCAGGGGTCCGCCGGAGAAAACGGGATCTCCCGTTATCCCGCCGAAGGCCTTGCCGTACTTGAAGGCATGGACGCGGCCCTTGCCGGGGACGTCGAGGCCGGAAACATCCTTCTTGAACGGTATTCGGGAGAGCGGCGGGAAATACTGGACAGGCGGGAAATGTCGGGGCTTTACGCGTCCGCACAGGCTATAATGAGCGATCTTCTTTCGCTGCGGACCCGCGGACAGGCTCTTATCGTTTTGGCCCGTTCCCAGTCTTCCCAGGCCGAAACATACCGGCAGGACGGCGACAGGCTTTTCAGGGAAGCCCAAAACGCCCTGGCGCAGGGCAACTTTGATACGGCGCGGGACAGGCTGAACCGTTCCATGGAGCGGTACAACGAGTCCCTTGAAATACAGGAGTCCGCTTCGCTCAGGGCTGAATGGGACGGCCGCATTGTAAACTTTGGGAACGAAATCAACCGTATAGAAAACGAGTTTGTCATCCGCGACGTCAGAAACTTTGTAAACGCCGCCCGGACGAATTACTACGCGGGCAATTTTGAGCAGGCTGAAGAACAGCTTGTGCGCGCCCAGAACCGCTGGCGGCGTACAAACGCCGGGGACGACGACGAAGTGCTCTACTGGCTCAGCCTGGTCCGCAACGCCATGTCGCTGAGGTCCGGCCGTATCATTCCCACGACGGCCCCCCTCTACCCGGAAATGAGCCAGCTTTTGAGTGAGGCGCGGAAGAGTTACGAAGAAGGCGTCCGGTATTTCAGCGCCAACATGAGGCGGGAAGGGACGGTAAAATTTACCGAGGCCCGGCAGAAAACCCAGGAAGTAAAGATAATGTTCCCGCTGAACGAGGACGCGGGGATTCTCGAACTCCGCATGGATCAGGTAACGGATCCGCAGGCCTTTGACGCGTCTTTTGCGCAGCGCCTTGGAACCGCGGTAGCCGGAACAAAACGGAGATCCGCCGAAGCCTTCGCCGATCTTCAGAACCTTGCAAAGATAAATCCCGGTTATCCGGGAATTGCCGGAATAATCACCCAGGCGGAAATAGACATGGGCTACCGGCCGCCTCCGCCCAACCCGGCCGATCTTGCCAGATCCGCCGAGCTGACAAACGACGCGCAGCGGGTTATCGAAGGGAACCTGTCGGGCCAGTATGACGCGGCCCTGGTCTGGCTTGATCAGGCGCTCCGGCTCAATCCCAACAATACCGAAGCCACCCGGCAAAAGGATATACTCCTTACCCGTACAAGCGGCCGCGGCGTCGTAGTTCTTGACAGGAAAACCGAAGATGAATACCAGACCGCGGTCCGGGAACTCCAGCAGGGCAATTACCTTGGGGCGTACGCCAGGGTTGAACGGCTCCTCGAGGATCCCCGAAACCAGAATTCCACCCTCATTCTGGATCTCAGAAGAAGGATTCAATCCCAGCTATGATGTTAAAACGGTTACAGGCCCTGATTCCGGCGTTTATCTTCCTGATGGTCTGCGTTTATGCTGAAGGGCAGACGGCTTTCTACTGGGAACAGCCCTCCCGTTTTGTCTCCGATCCGGGAACTTTTCCTGTTTCAGCCTTTAACGATAATCTTTCCGTCGTCGTCTGGCAGGAATCGTCGGCCAATACCCGTTCCGACATCCCGGGGGAATCGCAGATAACTGTTTCTCTCGGGGTAAAACCCTCAGGCGGCGAATGGCGGATCTACCGGAATATCGGGGGCCCCTATTACTATTCCGGTTCGGAACCCGCGATCCTCAACGTCGCGCTGGACAGGCGGAACCGTATTATCATAGCCGCGGCGGCTTCCGTTACGGAAACGGAAATACTTATTTCAAACGACAGGGGGAGAACTTTTTCACGCCGCCGTCTTGACAGCGGTTCGGAAAGCTCCATAGCCCCCCGTATTGCGGTCCGCGCCGACGGCGGTTATCTGCTCTTTATTACCCGCGGCTACGAGCAGTCGCTTTCCCTGTATTATTCCCGTTCGGACGACGGGGCGAACTGGACCCCCTTCAGTCTTTTTGTACAGTCCGGCCTTCAGTTAAATTTTCTTCCCGCTCACGCCGTCCTTGGCTCAACCGAGTATGTAATTTTTCAGTCCTTTGTGGGCGGCGCCGATACAATTCCTTCTTTTCAGTTTTATCTGCAGACCAGCGTCAACGGCGGGGCGACATGGACGTCCCCGCGGCGTATTACCAATTTCCGCGATCCGGTGATGAATACGGCGTCGGAACCGGACCGTTTCGACAATCAGCGGGCCCATCTGTCTGTTTACGGCAACAGCCTTTTCCTTGTCTGGGAACGGCGTTTCGGAACGGGATCTCCGCAGATATACAGCGCCCTTCTGGGGCCTTCGGGTACGGTAAGCAACGTTGAAAGGGTCAATACCGAAGAGGCGTACTGCAACAACCCGGTAGGTTTTATCTACAAAGGTTTCCGAACGGTGGTGTGGTTCGACAGCCGCAGGGGGGGCAGCCGCATCTTTCTTGGGCAGCGGGACAATATAGCATGGTCAAATTTCGATCTTTCCGGAAACACCGGAGACGCTTCGTTTGGGCGGCCTCTTATAGACGGGGATGATCTTTTTATCCTGTGGCAGATAGTTCTCCGTAATACGGGGTATATATACACCCTTCTTCCCGATACAACGGTTTCTCCGCCCGCCCTTACGGCGCGGAATTTTTCTCCGTCGCGGCGGACGCGGGCGGAAAGGGCCCGCATATCATGGACCCCTCCCTTTGACACTTCGGGTATAGAAGGCTTCTCATGGACCTGGTCCAGATCGCCGGCCGAAGAACCGCCCGGGCGGATTTTGGTATACAATTCCCCCAACGCTTCTCTTGCCGAAGAACTTATCGCCGCGGAGGACGGCTCCTGGTATTTCAGCGTGACGGCCAGAGACTATGCGGGAAACTGGTCGCCCCCTTCCCGTATCGAATTTATACGCGACACCACTCCCCCTTCCATGACGGTTATCAAGGCCCCGGAAACGGATGAAAGGGGCTACCTTGCGTCAAACACCTTTTCCATGGAATGGGAGCCCGCCGGCGAGTCCGATATAGCCGGTTATACCTGGAACCTTGAATACATGGGGGAAGCCGGACAGACTGACTATGAAGACTTTATCGCCGCGGCGGAAGAAGCCTACGGAACGGGCGCCGTCCCCGCGGGGATTTCGGGCCTTGAGAATCAGGCGTCGTTTGTAAATCAGGACGACGGGATCTGGCGCTTTACCGTTTCAGCGGTGGACGAAGTGGGAAACGTGGCGCCCCCGGCGAGCATTTTCTTCAGAACGGATAAATACATCCCCCATACCTATATTACCTATGTGGATTCGAACCAGGATGAGCAGGGCATTGTGTCGATGCGGATCATAGGCAGGGGCTTTGCCGTCGGCGGAAATGTATACCGGATCTTCTTTGACAGGGATGGAGAAGCCCCCTACGACAGGGAGTATTTCCTTTCGGACGGCGATTTCGGTATTCGTTCCGACCGGGAAATTGACGGGCTGCGGGCCGAAGACATGGACGCGGGAACCTACCGCCTCGGACTCTTTCATCCCCTGCGCGGACTTTATGTTACCGAACCTATAGTGTCCGTGGACAGAATGGGAACGGTTAAATTCGGCGATTATTCCAGCAAGTGGGAGCCTTCCTGGCTGAGAAGGGAAGTCCGCCGCTTCATCGTAGATCCGTCTTTCGTAATTGTCGCCGTTGTTGTTGTATTCTGCCTTTTCGGCCTCCTTGCTTCCGCCAGGGGATTGGGAAACGCCGTTGCCGAAAGCGTCGCGGTGCGGGTGGAAGCCGCCGCTCTTATAACAGGAGATTTTATGCCGTCGGAAAAGAAAAAACGCATAGTGAAAATCAGGAGAAAAGGAGTGGGCCTGCGGATCAAGCTGGCGTCTTTCACTATCGGGATCGTGCTTATTGTCGTCATCATGGTGTCCGCCCCCCTGGCCTATGTAATGACCAGGACCCAGAGGGAGACCCTCCTCCAGGGCCTGTGGGACCGCTCCACCGTTCTTCTGGAAGGGCTGGCAAGCAGCGCCAGGGCCTATCTTCCCACAAACAACATCCTCGAACTGGGTTTTCTCCCTGCCCAGACCGCGGCCATACCCGAGGCCCGTTATGTTACCATCACCGGTTACAACGCGCAGTCGTCGGTATACGGAGACCTGGTGTGGGCCACCAACGATCCTGACATCCTTGCCAAGATAGATACGGCCGAACTGCAGCCGGGCGTTTCGCAGCTTACCGACGTGTTAAGCCCGCGCCTTGCGGAGATAAGCAGGGAGCTTAACGAAAGGGCGCGCGCCGAAGTAGGCGATCTTTCCCGGAGCATCGTTGAACTCAACCAGGAAGGGCTTTCCCTTGCGTCCCGGAACGACGCGGAAAGCAGGCAGCGTTTCCAGGACATACAGGTAACCACAAGCCAGCTTACCTCACGGCTCACCGAAAGCCTCGCCGCCATAGCCCGGGAAATCGGTTCGGAACCGGCCTTCTCCACAAAAGAACTGCAGCCTGACGGAACAAGGATCTTCATATTCTTCAAGCCCGTCATGTACCGGCAGGGTTCCGAAGACAATTATTTCCGGGGCCTTATACGCCTTGAAGTGTCCATAGATTCAATCGTCAGGGATATAGTCGAAAACCAGCAGAGCCTCTTGAGGATTATTCTCATCATCGCCTTTGCCGCCATATCAATAGGGACCATAGGCGCCCTGCTGCTTGCAGCCCTGATCATAAGCCCCATACGCAAGCTGGTGCGCCATGTCGAGCAGATCCGCGACACCGAGGACAAGGCGAAACTTGCCGGAGTGGATATTTTCATCAAGAGCCGCGACGAAATAGCGGTTTTGGGGACCACGATTAACGACATGACCCACAGCCTTGTAAAGGCGGCCCAGGCTGCGTCGGATCTTTCCATCGGCAAGGAAATCCAGAAGAAATTCATCCCCCTGGAAATGGACAGGGACGGAAACAAACTCAGTTCAGGCTACAAGGACACCAGGAACGCAAATTTCTTCGGTTACTACGAGGGGGCAAAGGGCGTTTCGGGCGACTATTTCGATTATCAGGATCTGGACGGAAGGTACTACGCGGTCATTAAATGCGATGTCGCGGGAAAGGGAATTCCGGCGGCCCTGATCATGATCCAGGTGGCGACCATGTTCCTTAACTATTTCAAGGCGTGGAAGCCTACCGCCAAGGGCATGCATATAGAGGAAGTGGTCTACCAGATCAACGACTTTATTGAAACGCTGGGCTTTAAGGGGCGTTTCGCCGCGTTTACCCTCTGCCTCTTTGATTCACAGACGGGCGTAGTGCGGTTCTGTAACGCGGGGGATAATATCGTGCACCTCTTTGACGCTTCGGAAGGAAGGATCAAAACCATTACCCTGCCTGAAACGCCGGCGACCGGAGTGCTCCCCAACTTTCTTGTGGAATCAAAAGGAGGCTACACCGTGCAGACCATGACCATAGATCACGGCGATATACTCTTCCTCTTTACCGACGGCATTGAAGAAGCAAAGCGAAAATTCCGTAACGAGGATTTCAGGGAGATCATCTGTGAAGAAGGACCCGTCGACTCCGTCCATGAAAACCACACTTCAGGCCAGGGCGACGAAGAAATGGGCGCCGACCGTGTTCAGGCTATCATCAACGCGGTGATGAACCGGGAAGTGTACACCCTCCACAAGTGGCACAATCCCGAAGGAAATGCGGACCTTGCCTTTGACTTCTCCAACTGCGAAGGCAAGGTCGAAGAAGTGATCATGGCCATGATATCCGTTGAAAAGATGTTCCGCTGCTGCAAAGATCCCAATGCCGGCGAGGATTCCCGCGTGCTTGTAGACAAGAAGGTGGACGCCTTCCTCAAGGAACATTTCCTCCAGTACAGGACGTATTGTTCCTACACGCGGGAAAACCCTGGTAATGACGCATATATGTATTATACTCATGTTAAAGAAGATGAGCAGTATGACGATCTTACAATTCTGGGCATAAAGCGTAAATAGGATCCGGCGGAGCGCGGGCGCCGCCGCTTTGAATAATTTAACAGGAGGAATCATGACGTTCAGCGAAAGAATGAAGGAGATTATCGATCAGGGTATTTCGGTTTCAAAGGATTTTGCCGTCAAAGCGGGGGCAAAGGCCCAGGACCTGGGCGAACGGGGGGTCCTCATGCTTGAAGTAAAGCAGCTTGAAGGCCAGGCCCAGAAGCTCATAGGCCGTCTTGGAACGGAAGCGTATCAGGCTTTTGTCGAACGCGGGGTCAAGACGCTTTCGGCGGACGCTTCGGCGGTCAAAACCATACTGAAGGAGATCGCGGCGGTCCGCGAATCCATCGAAGAGAAAAACGGGGAACTCCAGTCAAGAAAGAAACGGTAAGATCCAAAGAGGCGGCCTTTGAAAACGCTGAAGGATGTAGCGGATCAGTTTGCCATTTACGGTGAATTTGAAGGGGCCGAACCGTTCGGGCGGGGCCACATAAACGCCACTTTTGTTTCGCGCTGGAACCAGGCCGGCGCCCCTGTCCGTTATCTCCATCAGAAAATCAACGACAGGGTGTTTCCACAGCCCGGTGAAGTGATGGAAAACATAGACAGGGTTACCCGGCATATAGCCGCCCTTCTTCAAAAAGAAGGGGAGGGCGACATAAGCCGGAAAACGATGACCGTGGTCCCCGCGAAAGACGGCAAACTCTTTGTCCGTGATAAAGAAGGGGGCTGGTGGCGGACGTATCTTTTTATTGAAGGAACGCGCGTCCTTGACGAGGCGTCTTCTGTCTGCGATGTGCGGCTTCTGGGAAGGACCGTGGGGCGTTTCCAGAAACAGCTTTCCGGCCTTGGTGGAAAAAGACTCCATGAAACAATCCCCGGTTTTCACGACATGGAAAACAGGTACCGTCTCTTTTACGAAGCGGTTTCCCGTGATCCCGTTAACCGTGTAAAAGATACGGCTGACGAGATTGCCTTTATGCGCGAAAATGAGGAACAGGGAAAGGTTCTTGTACACGCCCTCCGCACGGGGCGTATCCCCGAGAGAATCTGCCATAACGATGCAAAGATGAACAACATTTTGATGGATGACGGCGGCAAAGGCCCGCTCTGCGTCGTCGATCTTGATACGGTGATGCCGGGGAGCATCCTTTTTGATTTCGGCGATCTTGTACGGACGGCGGCGTCGACGGCCAGGGAGGACGAGACGGATCTTTCAAAAGTTAAATTCTCCCTTTCGTCCTATGAAGCCCTCCTTGAAGGATACCTGTCGGAGGCGTCTTCCTTTCTGACGGCCGAAGAAAAGGGGCTTCTTGCCGAAGCGGGGAGGAACATCACCCATATCATGGCTGTACGATTCCTGACGGACTATCTTGAAGGGGATGTGTATTACAGAATTTTGCGGCCGGGGCATAATATTGAACGGTGCAGAAACCAGATCGCGCTTATCAAATCAATGGACGGACAGCGGGATAAGGCGGTGAAAAAAAATCGCTAATTCAGTGAACCTGTTCCAAAACCCGGCCGGTTTTGAAACAGGCGCCATACAACGAATAATTTCGAAGAAATGCTTGTTTTTTCCATAATTTCATGGTATAGAATTCTTATGTTCCATCCTCCGCATAAAGCGGTTAATACTGCATGTATCCCCTATAAATTTATATCTCGCTTCGGAATTCCACAGTGAAAGATACCATCTAAAGATAGAAACCAATTTCCCCCAAGACGGGGCTGTAACAATCGTATTTCTTGAAGGACGGTATGAGGGGGTTTGGGATCTTATGCTCAGGATTCCCGCCTGGGCGGCGGAAACAACGCCCGTGTTCGTTAACGGCGCCGGGGCCGCCCGGGGTAAGGCCGGTTCATATATAAAAATCAGGCGGGACTGGAAGACAGGGGATACTGTACGCCTTATCCTGCCTTTTACGTTGAGAACGGAAGAATATACCGGTTTTGATCAGAGTGAAACCAACCAGCCCCGTTATGCCGTGTTCCATGGGCCGGTGCTGCTTGCCCTGACAGGCGGTTTTGATGAAAAGGACATCCCCCGTTTGCCTTTTGCCGCCTGCGACGCCGGCAAATTTCTTGTATCCAGGGGAAAAGGCTGTTTTGAAGTAAAAGGCCGCCCTTTTTTTGAATTTAAACCCTACTATGAGGTACAGGATGAACTATTCACCTGTTTTCCTGTTTTTGATTGGAAGGCCGGGGTTCATACCCCGCAGCTTGCTGTGGAACGTTATAACTTAGAACGTGCGTTTTAATGTCTTCGGATTGGAGTATGGCCCCGGCCAGTATAATAAATTTCCTATCCAACGAAGATACCCAGGAGCTTGCC
>JAITJV010000138.1 GCA_031278755.1 Treponema sp.
AAGGCAGCAGATAATAGACTCCAAACATGTGGCCAACGAGGTGGATACCTGGGCCGCCGCCGCTTCACTGTACTTTATGCTTACCGCCCGGATCCCCAAGCCGGTGAGGAACAGGCTGACCATGTTCGACGATCTCCTCAATCCCGCCGTCCCCATTCGCAAGGTTAATCCGTTTATCAGCGAAAAGCTTGCGGCGCTTATAGATAAAGCCCTGGTGGATAATCCCACCATCCTTATTCAGGAGGCGGCGGATTTAAAGGCCGCCCTTCAAGAAGTCTATGACAAGTCCTCTTTTTGATTACCCTTATGTATGCTCAAACGCGCTGGATAGGGGGCTAAAAAGGGAATCGAATCAGGATAAACTGATACTCTGCCCCGAAGCAGGATTCTACGGCCTTTCGGACGGCATGGGCGGACTAGCCCAGGGCGGAAAGACAGCGGAGATTCTGGCGGAAGTTATCCCCCCATATATAAGGGAAATAAGCGCCGGCCTTGCCGGCAATGTTCCCGATCCGAAGCGGGCCGGGGAACTGTTCAAAGGGAAAATCGAGGAGATAAGCGACAAGCTCTACAACAGTTTCAACACCGGCGCCAGATCGAAATACGGGGCGACCTTCTGCGGCGTGTGGCTTATCGGGAGGGCGGCTGTCTTTGTAAGCATCGGGGACAGCAGGGCTTATCTGCTTCCCCGCCACGGAAAGATCATCCGGCAGCTTACCAATGACCACAATATCGCCGCCATACTCATACGGAACGGAGAACTAACGGTGAAAGGGGCGAAAAACCACCCCTCCGCAAACCAGCTTACCCGTTTTGTGGGAATGGAAGCTCCCGCCGAAGCCGATTGTTTCATCGAACCCCTGGCGCCGGGCGATCGTATCCTCCTCTGCAGCGACGGCCTCCACGGGCTCATGGAGGACGATGGGATAAAGCGCATACTCCGTTCAAGCAGGTCTCCGGCCCTTGTCTGCGGCCGTCTGGTAAAAGCGGCCAACGAATCCGGCGGCAGGGATAATATCTCGGCGGTGTATATAAAACTGTAAAGGGGAAGTATTGCGATATGAGTGATGAGACTGCTTCTTTCAAGGGTGAGTACAGTGATATTACAACCCGGGCCGGCATAGACGCGGGCGGTATCGCAACTCTGGCGGGGCCTAAGTCCGGGGCTCCCCCTTCTTCCGCCGCCGTAATTCCCGGCTCCCGGCTCCTGGACCTCTACGATGTTGCCCCCGGCAAGCCCGCGGGGGGCGGCTTCGGCAGGGTCTATAAAGTCCGCGGGACAACCGCCTGCATCGCCCTGGACGATTTCAACAGCATCCTTATTCCCGATTTACAGAACCGCGGCTACGGCTGGCTGAGGCCGGAAGGGATCAGAAAGGAACCGGAAGAAATGGCAAAGGAGCGGTAAATGGAAATAACGGAAACAAAGAAAAACATCCTCGAAAAAGACGCGGAAATGATAGGCAATGCAATTAACGAATTTCCCGTGTTCGATCTTCCCGGCGCCCTTACCGTGTTTATGAAGATAAAGGGAGTAAACGATCTTGTCCTCGCGGAAAGACTAAAGTATAACGTTTCTTTAATTCACGGTTTTCGCCTTGGGGAAGCGGCCCCCAAGGGAAGGAACCAGCTAATGGAAATAGGGTTGGGGCTTTCCCTGGACGAAAGGGAGATGAATAACCTGTTGTTATCCCAGGGGTATCCCTGCCTTTACGCTAAAAATTTGTTTGATGAAATATGCATCGGCATTTGCCGGGATTCTTCCGATGCCGGATCAAAAATAAACGCCTACCGGAACGCCGTTAAGAATATTTTAGGCGCGAAAATTGAAGCTGTTCAGCAGGACGGATTCTTGTCCGCTAATACGGTTAACAGGGCGATCCAGGTTCATTCGGAGGAAGATTTTGAGGAATGGGCGGAAAACTACGCCAAAAAATTTGTTGATTTTTCAAAGATTGTTCTTCCGAATAAATACTTAATACTCTATCTCATGCTGTTTCTCGGGAACGACGCGATGAACCTTATGTACAAAACCGGGGAACTCCCCCCCTCAATAAGAAATTTGCTTGAACCCTTAATTCTGGACAGGAAGTATTCCCCCAGAAGGATACGTGATAAACTTATCGGCTTTGGTTTAAAGAACAACTTGAGCGACATTGACCTTGACCGGCTGCTGGACGTGGCCAGACTGCGGCGTTTCTCAAACCCTGAAACCGCCCTGGAAGCCGCCGTTCTTATGGCCCTCAGACAGGGGCATATACGATTTCCGCCTTATGAGCATGATTACCTGTCTACCATTTTTCAGCTTCTTGACGCGATTCTCAAGAAATCAGCGGAAAATTACCGGGATCTGACTATAACCGGGCAGGTCCAACTGGGTTTTTTCGCGAGCATTTACGAAGACATCATGGAACGGCTTGTTGTTTCCGTCAGACTGGATCATGATTATATTTCGGCGGGCAAAAGAGGGTTTGAGGAAAATACTTTTGAAAAGCTCTATACCTCATACTCCGGCAATAAGGATAACTGTCTGGCCGCTTATGTAAAGGATATTGCCGCCGTACTGGAGGAAAACGGTGATGTTGATAAAGCCGAGTATTCAAATTTTGTAAATTTGATTCGTGCCGAAGGGGTTTAAACCCCAAGAACCCGCTCACCGGTTCGCGGGGGAGCTTCAGGGCGAGGTTGTTGATTTCAGAATCCGTTCCGCTAAACCGGGAAAATTTTCAAGGAGAATGAAGATGAGGAAGATTATTTTTACTTTTGTTTTTGCCTTAGGAATTATCGGAAGCCTCTGTGCCGGCGGACAGTCCTTTGGGGATTTTAAATACAAAATAAAAGGCCGGGAGCCTAACCGTTACGCCGTGATAACAAATTATTCCGGAAAAGAGACGGATCTTGCTATCCCGGCGGACATATACGGAGTACCGGTTACCCGTATCGGCGATGGGGCGTTTAAAATTAAAACAAAAATCGAGTCCGTTGCTGTTCCCGAAAGCGTTACCATAATTGATAAGCGCGCTTTCACTATCTGTGCTGGCCTGGAATCAATAAACATCCCCCAGGGCGTGGAAAAATTGAAAGGAGCGTCCCTGCTTCTTACGAAATTAAACGAAGAGGCAAAGGCGGA
>JAITJV010000026.1 GCA_031278755.1 Treponema sp.
ACTCCTACTGCTTTATCTCTACATCAACCCCCGCCGGCAGTTCCAGTTTCATCAAAGAATCCATCACTTCCGGAGAAGGGTCAATAATATCGATCAGCCGTTTATGGGTCCGCATCTCAAATTGTTCACGTGATTTTTTATTCACATGAGGCGAACGGAGCACCGTTACCTTATTGATGCGGGTAGGCAGGGGAATAGGTCCTGTAACCTTGGCCCCCGCCTTCTGAACCGTTTGAACGATAGATTTCGCACTCTGATCGATCAACTCAACATCGAAACCGCGCAGCCTTACGCGAATTCGTTCCTTAGCAGCCATCATTCCTCCACAGAAGGGAAGCTATTCTATGATATCCACAACCTGTCCGGATGCGACGGTCTTGCCGCCTTCGCGGATAGCAAAACGAAGCCCCTTTTCCATGGCGATGGGGTGGATAAGTTCGCCGATGATTTCGGCGTTATCTCCAGGCATTATCATTTCCTTGCCTTCGGGGAGTTTTACCGTACCGGTAATGTCTGTAGTCCTGAAATAGAACTGGGGCCGGTAGCCGGTAAAGAAAGGCGTTTTCCGTCCGCCTTCCTCCTGGGAGAGACAGTATATCTGCCCTTTGAATTTGTTGTGAGGGGTGATGGAAACGGGCTTTGCAAGCACCTGGCCCCTTTCCACGTCTTTCTTTTCAATACCGCGGAGCAGGGTTCCGACGTTATCGCCCGCCTGGGCTTCGTCAAGAAGTTTGTTGAACATTTCAATGCCGGTAACGACGGTCTTTTTGGTGGGCTTGATACCGACGATTTCGACTTCTTCGTTAAGCTTGAGTATGCCCCGCTCCACCTTGCCGGTAACGACGGTGCCGCGGCCGGAAATGGTAAACACGTCTTCGATGGGCATAAGAAAGGGCTTGTCCGAATCGCGCACGGGATCGGGGAAATAGCTGTCCATGGCGGTAAGCAGCTCCTCGATGGATTTAACCGCTTCGGGATTGTCGGGTTCGGTCATGGCCTGGAAGGCGGAACCTTTGATGATGGGGATCTTGTCGCCGGGGAAGCCGTTGTTGGTAAGGACGTCTTTGACTTCTTCTTCAACAAGTTCCAGCAGCTCGGGATCGTCAACAAGATCGATCTTGTTAAGATACACGATCATATTGGGCACGCCGACCTGGCGGGCCAAAATAATGTGCTCCCGCGTCTGGGGCATAACCGAATCCGGAGCGGACACAACGAGAATGGCGCCGTCCATCTGGGCCGCGCCGGTGATCATGTTCTTGATATAGTCGGCGTGCCCCGGGCAGTCGATGTGGGCATAATGCCGCTTGTCGGACTGATACTCCAGGTGCCGGGTGTTGATGGTAATACCGCGGGCTTTCTCCTCGGGGGCATTATCAATTTCGTCGTATTTCATCACCTTATCGCCGTATTTCTTGGCGCAGTACAGGGTGATGGCGGCGGAAAGCGTGGTTTTTCCATGGTCAACATGGCCTATGGTTCCGACGTTCATGTGAATCTTTGTTCTATTGAACTTATCTTTTGCCATTCCGTGTCCTCCTTAAATGGGCACCATTAAAATTACATTTCAAAACAACTAAATCGCGGAAATAACATTCCCGCGAAACACCAGCGTTAATTGATTTAAGAAAGAAACGATTAACAGACGAGATGAAGAATTGCCCTATGCCAACTCTAAAACCCCTGAAGTTTCCGAAAAAACCTCGAAAGTAAAAACCCGCGGTTTTTACCCCTGTCCCGTTCCACCTATCTCACCAAACGCACAGCAGCTTTTTAAGCTCTTCCCGATGATCGGTTTGGAAACAGAAAACCCGGAACCGGCTTTAGCCAATTCCCCGGCTTTCCTATCGCCCCGGCATACGCCTGAAGCAACCAAGACCCGCACCCGGATGCCGGAATTTGTTTTCCGGCGCAATACCGATGATCTGACCCGCTCAACCTCCCGATATTCCGCAGTGCGGCTATTACCCTTTCGGGTATTTTTCAAAGACCCGGACGTTTCCTTCGGAAACTCCACCGGACTTGTTCGATGATCCGGCTGGTTGTCTCACAAATCTTGCGATCTCCCGCCCAAAGGCCGCGAAATCGCGGTTTTATCCCTTCAGCCTTTTAAAAAAGGCTTGTCCTACCACCTGTAATGGGCAAAGGCTTTATTGGCCTCGGCCATTTTATGGGTATCTTCCTTCTTTTTGAAGGCAGTACCGGTATTATTATACGCATCCAGCAGTTCCGCGGCAAGCCGTTCTTCCATGCCGTGGCCGGAACGGGCCCGCGCCGCGGTGATAATCCACCTCATTCCCAAAGATTCCCGCCGGAATTCCCGAATTTCAACAGGAACCTGATAAGTAGCGCCTCCGACGCGCCGGGATTTTACTTCTATAACCGGCTTTACATTGTCAATGGCCTTGAGAAACACTTCCAAAGGCTCTTTTTCGGCCTTTTCCTGAAGTATGCCCAACGCCTTATGCACTATACGCAAGCCTGTGGAGCGCTTGCCGTTCCACATCATACGGTTTACAAATTTGGAAACCACCACGCTGTTATACATGGGGTCCGGGGCTATACCCCTGTCTACGCTCTTCTTTTTTCTTCCCATAATGGTAACCCGAATGACCTTATGCCTTTGGCCGCTTGGCGCCGTATTTGGAACGGCTCCTTTTGCGGTCTTCTACACCCAGGGTATCCTTGGCGCCCCGGATAATATGATAACGAACCCCGGGAAGATCCTTAACACGCCCTCCCCGGACCAGCACCACCGAATGTTCCTGGAGGTTGTGGCCTATACCGGGAATATAAGCGGTTACTTCGGTACCGTGGGAAAGCCGGACACGGGCCACCTTACGCAGGGCCGAATTGGGTTTTTTGGGGGTTACCGTCATAACCCGCGTACAAACCCCCCGCTTCTGCGGGCAGGATTGAAGGGCCGGGGACTTCGTCTTGGAACCGGCCTGATGCCTTCCAAAACGAACCAGTTGATTAATTGTCGGCATGCGTAAAAAACTCCTGATTTCGCTGTTTTGCCCAAAAACGCGTCCCGCACAGGACACGGAGCACCGCTTAAAAAAGCGTGGATTTTAAGACTATCAAAAAGAAAAAAAAAGGTCAAGTGGTTTTATCCGAATTCGTGAAGAAATTTTTATCACAGGCCCGCCCTAAAAGGGGCGAAATATCTTGTTCCCGTAAGGTATTTATAGCCGGGGGTTAATACCTTTTTTAAGCATGCCGGTTCGCGGGGGCCTGGGGGCGGGTTCCTGGCAAGTCCCTCAATTCGTCTGGTTTGCGGCATTAGATATGCGCCGGCCCAAGTCAAGGGCGATAAAAAACAGCCCCTGCCGGGGCTGCTGTTGTTGGGCTTCCCGCTGAATTCCGCTAATTTGTATAGCTTGTCTCTTTTTCTCTGCAGGAAGCCTTCATTTCCCATTCGCTGAATTCCGCCACTTTGTGTACCGCGACATTTTTTTCCCTGAGGAAGTTTTCGGTTTCCCGGGGGATGCCTTCATCGGTATAAACGGCGTCGACATCTTCCGCCCGTACCAGTCCGATGACTCCCTGATGGAAGAATTTTTTCGATTCGGTTAATACGACGATCTGGTGGGCCTGTTCGGCGAGATCCTGAATGGTCTGGGTGCGCTGGTGGTTATTGCCGGTAAAACCGAAGTTGTTCGCAAAACCGTCCGTACCTATGAAAAACTTGTCCGAAAAGAAGACTTCGGCGGATTTTCGGGTCATAGGGCCGACGAGCACCTGGGATTCTCCCTGGTAATAACCTCCCAGGAGAATTATTTTTACATTTGATGCAAAGCGGACATGATTGGCAATGAAAACCGAGTTGGTTACTATGGTAACTTCCCTCTTTTTGTTTGCCAGTTCTTCCGCCAGAAGCGCACAACATGAACCGGATTCGATCATCACGGTTTCGCCGTCTTCAATGGTTTCCGCTGCTGCGTGGGCTATACGCTTCTTTATATCGTAATGAAAGGCCATTCGTTTTCCGATGTCGTCGGAGCCATTGAGACAAGCGTATCCGTGTTCTCTGCATATCAATCCCCGCCCCTCGAGATGATCCAAATCTTTTCGTACTGTTACCTGGGAGACTTCCAGCATTTCAGCCAGGGTGGTTACTTCCATCTTCTGGCTCCGGGTCAACGCTTCCAATATGCGCGTGTGTCTAATAGTCATGGGCATTCCTCTCTTTTCGTTGTTTTGTTTGGTCGATTGGCAGCTACCGGTTTGGAAGGGCTTTTTTATCGCCGTCCCTTATATGTAAGATACAAATTTTACTGAAATAGTCAAGAAAAATCGCTTCATTTGAAAACATTTTTTCTCGTTGAATTTACGTTCGACAGCTATTTTCTTGCAAAACCTTCATTTAATTTGGCTGAGGGTTATCTTCTTTACAGAGAAAAACCAGGGTTTTTGAGGTTTTCTGAAAAAATATCCGGTATTTCAAACATAGATCATCGAAAAAGTTCAATTTTTAGGATGATTTTTGATTAAGGAGTGAAAAATCAGGGGCTTTTTACACCCCTGATCGGCAAAATAGCGTAAACCGGAATGCGGACCGCCGTTGCGGGGCGTGCTTATAGTTCCAGATCCTTTGTTTTCGCCTTATTTACCGCATAGTCGGCGAATTCGGAAGGGCGCATGGCGGGCAATTGCCTGCCGTCCCGAAGACGCACCGAAACAGTTCCTTCATCGGCTTCCCGCCGGCCCGCGACAAGCATGTAGGGTATCTTCCTGTTCTGGCAGCTACGGATTTTTGCGTTGAGCCTGTCGCCGTCCAGTTCCAGGCCGACCCTGAGATCGTATCCGCTTTCGCGGGATCTGGCCCTGAGTTCGGCGGCAACTTCTTGGGCATATTCGTTGAAATTTTCCGCTATGGGAATCACGGCGATCTGCTCCGGGGCTATCCATACGGGAAAGGCGCCGCCGAAATGTTCAATAAGAACGCCGAAGAACCGTTCCAGGCTGCCCAGCAGCGCCCGGTGAACCATGTAGGGCCGCTTGTGCCGGCCATCCGCATCGACAAAGGTCATGTCAAACCGCTCCGGTTCGTTAAAGTCGAACTGAATGGTGGTCATCTGCCATTCACGGCCCAGGGCGTCCTTGATCTTGAGGTCTATCTTGGGGCCGTAGAAGGCCCCGCCGCCTTCGTCCATTTCGTAAGGAAGGCCTTCCGCGGCAACCGCCCTGCGGAGGCTTTCCAGGGCCTGATCCCAGCGGGACTGTTCACCAACGGATTCCGCGGGCTTGGTGGCAAGGTAGGCCCTGATATCCTTAAAACCGAATACCTTCCATATCCACAGGCTGAAACGGAGCACCTCCGCTATTTCACCTTCGATTTGTTCGGGCGTACAGAAGATGTGGGCGTCGTCCTGGGTAAAACCCCGGACGCGGAGCAGTCCGTGAAGCACCCCGGAGCGTTCGTAACGGTACACGGTCCCCAGTTCCGCCCAGCGGAGGGGAAGATCGCGGTAACTCCGGCCCCTGTTCTTGTAGATCATGATGTGAAAGGGACAGTTCATTGGTTTGATGATGTAATCCTGGTTGTCGATTTCCATGGGCGAATACATATTGCCTTTATAAAAACCGAGGTGCCCCGATGTTTCCCAGAGCCACGATTTGCCTATGTGGGGGGTATAGAGGATCTCGTAGCCGTTCCGGTAATGCTCCTGCCGCCAAAAATCTTCGACGGCGACCCGTATGCGGCCTCCGTTGGGATGCCAGTAAATAAGGCCCGCTCCGGCTTCCTCGTGAATAGAGTAGAGGTCCAGTTCTTTGCCCACACGGCGGTGATACCGTTTTTCAACTTCGTCAAGAAAGGCCAGGTACGCTTTAAGGTCTTTGGGATTTTCCCAGGCGGTGCCGTAAATACGGGTGAGCATGGGCCGTTTTTCGTCGCCGCGCCAGTAGGCTCCCGCTATGTTCTGCAGTTTGAACGCGGCGGAATTTATTTCCCTGGTGTTCTGTACGTGGGGGCCGCGGCAGAGGTCCGCCCAGACGCATCTGCCCGAGCCGGGTTCTCCGCCCTGCCCCGCGGCCTCCCGGTTTTCGTATACGGTGATTTTTTCGTCCGCCGGAAGATCGTTGATAAGTTCGGTCTTGAAAGGTTCGCCTTCGAAATGTTTCAGGGCTTCTTCGCGGCCCAATTCGATACGCACAAAGTCCTGGCGGCTGTCGATGATCTTCTTCATTTCAGCTTCAATGGCGGGAAGATCGCCGGCGGTAATGGGGGCCCCGCCCTCCGGCGAAGGCGGGAACTGGAAATCGTAGTAGAAGCCGTTTTCTATGGACGGGCCTATGGCGGCTTTGGTTCCCGGGAAAAGGGTTGTTACCGCCTGGGCCATGATGTGGCTTACCGAGTGGCGGATTAACGCGAGACGCGGGCTTGCTTCACGCTTTGCGTTTGCGTCTGGTTTTTCGGATTTATTTTCGGGCATTTCGTACCTCCGCAGCATTTTGCTTCGGCAAAATATACGCAAGGACGAGCAGCCCACAACCGCCCGCGGTACAGGAGAGCCTTCTCCCGCACGGCCTTAAGGCCGTACCACCCCGCTTCGCTTTTC
>JAITJV010000096.1 GCA_031278755.1 Treponema sp.
ACGTTGTGAAACCGAAAGCTGTTTTTTGAACCGAAGGTTCAAAAGCGGCAATTTTCCGCCGCCGGTCTTTGGACGCAAACGGTGAGATACAGGGAAGGTTGACAAAATCTTCGGACTTCGTCCTTTGATTTTGTCCGGGAGTTTTTACGCAAAAACTCCGCAGGAGGGAATTTTGGCTGTAGTTACTATGAAAAGCCTCCTCGAATCAGGGGTGCATTTCGGCCATCAGGTGAAGCGCTGGGATCCGCGGATGAAAAAATACATCTTTGCGGAACGGAACGGCATTCACATCATTGATTTACAGAAGACCATACAGGCGATCAAGGACGCCTACGACGCGATACGGAAAACGGTCGCGTCGGGAAAAACGGTCCTCTTTGTCGGCACCAAAAAGCAGGCCCAGCAGGCGATTCAAAAAGAAGCCGAACGCTGCGGTATGTTTTACGTCAACAACCGCTGGCTCGGCGGCATGCTCACCAACTTTGCCACCATCAAAAAATCACTGCTCCGCCTCAAGAAGCTTGAAAAGATGGAAATTGACGGCACCTTTGAAAACCTCACCAAAAAAGAAATTTCCGGCCTGGGCAAGGAAAGGACCAAGCTTCAGAAAAACCTCGGCGGCATCAAGGAAATGAAGGACCCTCCGGGGATACTCTTCATCATAGACACCCGCAAGGAAGCTATTGCCGTGGCGGAAGCCCAGCGCATGGGTATACCCATCGTGGCGGTGGTGGACACCAACTGCAATCCCGACGGCATCAACTTTCCCATTCCCGGCAACGACGACGCGATCAGGGCCATCACCCTCTTTACCCAGATCATCGCAAACGCGGTGGTGGAAGCCGACAACGAAGTCGGACTCAAGATCATAGAAACCCTGGGAGACGAGGAAGAGGACATGGAAGGGATCATGACCGATGTTTCGATACGGGAAGAGGACAAAGAAATAGACATAGAATCCTATTCCGCCGAAACGGCGCAGGCCGAACCGCCTGAAGCCGCGGAAGCGCCGGTTGATGAGGAAGACGGGCTTCCCGTGGACGTGGACAGGGTCTACGGAGCGGAATGACGCCAAAAACCATTACAGGGGCGACTATTAACACTTCGTGTTAATATCTGATTAACGCGGGCGGCGGTCCGCCGCCTTTTACAGGAGTAATTATTAATGGCTGAGATTAGCGCTGCCGATGTAAAGAGGCTCCGGGAAAAAACCGGCGCCGGCATGATGAACTGCAAGAACGCCCTCGCCGCCAACAACGGCGATTTTGACAAGGCGGAAAAATACCTCAAGGAAACGGGGCTTGCCGCCGTTGAAAAGCGGGCCGGGCGGGCGACCAATGAAGGAAAGGTCTTCATTAAAGCCAAAGAAGATCTTTCCGCCGCCGCTCTGGTGGAAATCGCGTCGGAAACCGACTTTGTCGCGAGAAACCCCGAATTTATAGAACTCGGCAATGTTATCGCCGGCAAGGTTCTTGACGGCGGAACCGGCGAACCGACGGCGGAACTTTCCGGAATGGTAACGGATCTTTCCACCAAGATACAGGAAAACATGAGCCTTAAACGGATCAGGCTGGTAAAGGCGGCCGGGGGCGAATACATCACCTGGTACATACACGGAGACGGCAACATAGGCGTCGTGGTTAAATTCACTTCCGACAGGCCCGAAATTTTTTCGGACGAAGAAGTAAAGGCTTTTGCCTTTACCATCGCCCTCCATGTGGCCGCCTTTAATCCCATGGCCCTGACCCGTGAAAAAATTGACGGGGCTTTCGTTAAGGAACAGGAAGACATTTACCGGAAACAGATGGAAGCGGATGAAAAACTCAGGGACAAACCCCCCGCCGTTATAGACAATATCCTTAAGGGAAAGATCAACAAGTATCTGGCCGATATATGCCTGCTTGAACAGGCTTATGTCAAGGACGACAAACTTACCGTGGGGAAGGCCCTTGCCGAATGCGGTAAAAAAGCCGGAGCCAAAATTGAAATAACCGAATACGTTTATATCAAGGTAGGCGGCTGACAGAATCGGAGCGTATAAATGAGCGATGTTATTGCTTCAAATGAAGAAAGGATGAAAAAAACCGTCGCGAACCTCAAGGACGGTTTTTCCGCGCTGAGGACGGGCCGGGCTTCCGCCGCCCTCTTTGATAAAATCCGGGTTGATTATTACGGTGAGAAAACCCCCGTCAACCAGGTGGCAAACATCTCCGTTCCCGAAGCCCGGCTTATCGTCATACAGCCCTGGGACAAGGCCCTTATAGGCGAGATCGAAAAGGCGATCCGTTCTTCGGATCTTTCCCTTAACCCTTCGAACGACGGCAAGGTGATACGCATCTCCTTTCCCCCGCTTACCGAAGAGAGGCGGAAGGAGCTTGTAAAGCAGGCCAAAAACCAGGCCGAACAGGGCCGCGTGGCGGTACGCAACATACGGCGTGACGGCAACGATGAGCTTAAAAAATCCCTCAGGGACGGAGACATTACCGAAGATGAGGAAAGCAGGTTGTCGGGCGAACTGCAGAAGCTTACCGACAGTTATATAACCAAAGTGAACCAGGTTCTGGAAGAAAAAGAAAAAGAAATAATGGAAGTTTGATATACCTGGCCTATGCGGGTATATTCCGGAAAATCCCTGCGGATTTTCATTGTGGAAGATTCGCAAAGCGATTTTCACGTAAAGGACACCTTTGAGCGACGAGGGATTAAAAACAAAAACATCCTCTGTACCCGTCCATGTGGGGATCATCATGGACGGAAACGGCCGCTGGGCAAAACAGAAGGGCCTTTTAAGGACCGCGGGCCATCTGGAGGGACTCAAGGCGGCGAAACGCATAGTCAAGGAGGCAAGCGGCCGGGGAATCAAATATTTAAGCCTCTACGTGTTTTCAACGGAAAACTGGAAACGCGCTTCCGAGGAAGTTTCTTTCATCATGGGCCTTGTAAAGCAGTATCTTTTCAGGGAAATGGATTTTTCGCGGGAAAACAGGATCAGGGTGCGCCATGCGGGCGACAAGTCGGGCCTTCCCCCCGATGTCGCGGAAGAAATAGAGAGGGCCTGCGCCGAAACCAGGGATTTTACCGGTATGCAGGTGATCCTCGCCCTTAATTACGGGGGAAGGGATGAAATAGTCAGGGCTTTTAACC
>JAITJV010000104.1 GCA_031278755.1 Treponema sp.
ATGTCGGTGCCTATATTGGCCCCCCGGTTTATCCCCGAAACAAGCATATCGGGAAGCCCTTCAAGACCGGGAAGCCCTCCCAGAAGGGCTGTTGTCACACAGTCCACGGGAAGCCCTTCGCAGGACCAGGTGTCTTCACCGCGTTTTTTAAGGCGTATGGGGCCGGAAAGAAACGAAATGGAATGCGAAACCCCCGAACGGTTCCTGTCCGGGGCGAGAACAAAAACCCTGTGGCCTTCCCGCCTGAGCGCCGCGGCAAGAAGATCCAGCCCCGGCGAGGAAATGCCGTCGTCGTTTGTCATCAAAATGGTCATGGAATCCTTCTAGCCGCGCACTATACGCGTTCCCGTAGCAGGCCGTACTTCATAGAACACCGGGTGAAAGCCGAAGATCCTTTCGTAATCTTCAAGTCTTTTTTTGTATTCCTCCACCGCCTCTTCCCTGAGTATGGTATAGGTACAGCCGCCGAAGCCCTGCCCCGTCATGCGCGATCCCAGAACGCCGTCTATCTCCTGGGCCCTTTTAACAAGCCAGTCTATTTCCGGACAGGACACTTCGAAAAGATCGCGGAGGCTTTCGTGGGAATGGGTGATGATCCGGGAAAGCGCGGGAAAATCCTGCTCCCGGAACGCCGCTTCGGCGTCAAAAACCCGCTGCGTTTCCTGAACGACGTGCATGCACCGCCGCCGTATTTCTTCCGGAAGATCGCCCATGGATTCAACAAGATCTTCCGCGGCAAAATCCCTGAAACTCGTCCCTTCTTTGCCGTGAGAAAGGATCTCCAGCCCCTTTTTAATGTCCCCCCGGCGCTGTTTGAGTTCTTCGTCCACCTCCACACGCGGAACCCTGGAATCCATGATCAGGATCCGGTATTTGGCAAGGGGCGATTTGATCTTTTTAACCTCCGAGCGGACTTCGTCAACAATAAGAAACTGGTTTTTTCTTGCCTGAAACGCAATCAGGTAATCAACCAGGGTGCTTTTCCCGAAAAACAGGTTCTGGGAAACGGTAAGAGAGTGAACAAGGTCCCTGTCGTGGATATTCGCCTGAAAAAAACCCCGGAGGGCCGCCGCGGAAGCCGCCTCTATTGCGGAGGACGAAGCCAGCCCTACCTGCTGGGGTATGGAGCCT
The DNA here is from genome assembly GCA_031278755.1 of Treponema sp. Taxonomy (GTDB): domain Bacteria; phylum Spirochaetota; class Spirochaetia; order Treponematales; family Breznakiellaceae; genus JAIROE01. The sequence continues at coordinate 1,132 of JAITJV010000104.1, forward strand.
GAAACGGTAAAATTGAGCCCTTTTACGGGATACCCGCGTTCGGCAAAAACATGAATGGCGACCTTTATGAAATTGGCCCAGCGGTCTTCCCGTTTGTATTTAAGATTGATAAGGGTGGTACGCTTTCTTTCCCCCAGATCGGCGGCATAAAAACGTATGGAATTATCCTTGCGGAGGCTCACCGCCACCCGCACCTGACGGTCTATGGCGGCGGAAAGGTACAACCCGGCCTTGGGTTCTCCGTGTTCCCCCAAAAAATGTATCCTGCCCGGAGCCTCCGCAATAACGACAGGTTCGGATCGGCCGTCATCTAACTCGTACTCCTTCCGGTGAACAAGACCGATATCCAGCATCTATTTTCAACCTCGCATAAATTATTTCCTGTCATTCTACAGGAAAACGCCGTTTTGTTCAACAAAAATGAGTATGATAAATTTGACAAAAGTGAAAAATTTTCAGGCGGACTACTGTTTTTTCGGAGAAACATGATATAATGTCCCCAGGGGGAAATTTCCATGAAATACCTTTCAAAACGGTATTGCGCGTTCTTTGCGGCGGGTCTTGCGTTTGTTCTTTTTTCCTGTTTTGCCCCTCTTGACGGGAAAAACGGCAACGGCTCCATCACCATAGGAATCCCCGGGCGGTCCGCGGTTACGGCGGCCGAAGCGGCGGATTTTTCCTACGCCATTTCCCTTACGGGTCCCGGGGGGGAAATCACCCACCTGATTTCCCGGGGCCAGTCCCTTTTCTGGTCTGTTTCCGTGCTGCCCGGGCTGTGGACCGTTATGGTCCGGGCCTATACGGGCGGGGGCGCCCTGCGCGGTACGGGCTACGACCATGTTATGGTAACGGCCGGGGACGCCGCCGAAGCCCGGATTACGCTGACGCCCACCACGGCGGTGTACAACTACGCCCAACTGGCCGCGGCCTTTGAAACAGCCGGAGACGGGGAGCTGATCCTTGTCTGCGGCGACGTCAAACTGGATAACCTTCTTGATTTTGCCGGCGTCCCGCCCGGCGCCGTTGTTACCCTCGCGGCGGATGCGGGGACGAGGACTATCACGAGGGGAAGTTCGTATACAGCAGGGGATGGATGTTTCTTTCTCGTGAACGGCGACGGCAACCTTGTGCTGGGCGCGCCGGGCAGCCCCTTCGCGGCGGGGACCCTGGTCCTGGACGGCGGTGATTTTTATGTTGCCCCCATGAACGCTTTAATTGTCGTCCTTGCGGGATCTCAATTGATCATGAATGATAATACGGTTCTGCAAAACAACGACAATGGGGCCAGTTCCGGCGGCGGCGGGGTGCTTGTAGACGGCGTCTTTACCATGAACGGCGGGACCATACGCGGAAACTCCGCGAGTAGTTCCGGCGGCGGGGTGCTTGTGAACGTCGGCGTCTTCACCATGAACGGCGGGACCATACGCGGAAACCGCTCGAACGCCGGCGGCGGGGTGCTTCTGGCGGCAGGGGACGGCTTTTATATGAACGGCGGAACCATACAGGAGAATACCGCCCCATCAGGCCCGGGGGCGTCGGTACGAGGCACCTTCACCATGTCCGGAAACGCCCTGGCCGATAATGTGGATCTGGCTACGCCCGGCACTACCGTAATAACCATAACCGGGGATCTGACCCATAATCCCGCGGCTAATATAACGGGGGGATTCGGATTTAGCTCCAGCGACCAAATCCTCGGCGGAAGCCCCGCCCTTGTCGCCCGTAATTACCGGCGCTTCAGGGTTTCAGGCGGCCGTATTGACTCATCAGGAAAATTCCAACCATGATCCCACAGGAGTATACAATGACGCACCATACCAACATCAAACGCTTTTTGCCGATCTTCTTCTTTTTCTTTCCCGTCCTGCTTTCCGCCCAGACGGCCGCGGAAATCGACGCGCTTCTTGAAACAGGCGCGTTGACCTATGCGCAGGCTTCCCGTTTTATTCTGGCGGCGGCCGATATTGTCTCTCCGGAAACATCCGCCGATGAAGCCTTCAGAACGGCGCAGGTTTCCCGTTCGCTTCCCCGGGGCGCCGTTTCCGGCGCGCCCGCGACCCTCGGCGGGACCGCCCTCCTTGTCATGAAGTCCTTCGGTATTAAAGGGGGCCTTTTCTACACGATCTTCCCCGGCGCCCGCTACGCGTACCGCGAAATGGTGTACAAAAAACTTATACAGGGCCGATCCGATCCGTCCATGGCCGTGTCCGGGGAACGGCTCCTCCGTATCATAAGCCGCGCTTTGGTTTACATAAAACAGGACGACGCCCTGGCGCTTGTCCCCCGATCGCAGCCGGAAACAGAAGCCGAAAAAGACGGCGTTTCCGCGGCTGCGGACGCCCTCCCCGACGCCCGGGGGCTTTCCACCGGTTCGGAAGGCGTACTGGAATATGAAGGAAAGTTTGAGATTGAATAATATCCGGTTCGGGGGGCTGCGCCCGGCGGGACTCGTCTTGATGTGCATTCTTGCTTCCGCGCGCCTTTCCGCCTGGGATATTGGCTTTCTTTTTAGCCAAAAGCCCCTGTTTGAAGGAGCCGGCGGTTCTTCTTTCAGCCATAACGGCGGCCTTTCCTCCTGGTTTCAAACGCCGCTGGGGGAGCGCGCGGACCTTTATCTGTCCGCCGGTATTCTTATGGAATACGATGAACAATACGCCGGCAAGTGGAAATTCCTCCCCGAAATTTACCGTTTCCAGGCGATCGTCCGTCCCGCCGGAAATTTTTCCCTTACCATCGGGCGCCTTCAATTTTCCGATCCGACGGCCTATGTCGCCCGGGGGCTTTTTGACGGGATAAGCGCATCCTGGGACGCCGGGGAAACCGGCCTTACCCTGGGCGCTTTTTACACCGGGCTTCTCTATAAAAAGACGGCCAATATCACCATGACGGCGCCGGATCTGAAAGATTACAACACGGAGCTGAGCGCCCAAAAACCGTCAAGCTATTTTGCCCCGCGGCGGGCCGCCGCGGCCGTCAACTGGGACGTTCCGGGGCTTTTTGTTTCCCGCGGCGAATTTAAGGCGGGCGGCGTCTTTCAGTTTGACTGTACAAACGCCGCGGAAACCCTCCATTCCCAATACCTTTCACTTACCTACCGCCTGCCTTTGGCGAACCAGTTTACCCTGGACGCCGGAGGAGTCTTTGAAATAATGGAAAGATCCGGCAAAGGCGCGGGCCTGGGCTTTGCCGCCGACGCCGGCTTTGGATGGATGCCGCCGACA
>JAITJV010000157.1 GCA_031278755.1 Treponema sp.
TTTAGTATACTGTGAAGGCGCCTGGTTAATAGACTTTCGGCAAGCCGCCTGGCTGCCGCGGGCTTTAGTCCAATATTGAGGGGTTTTATGCAGTCAGTCGGAATAAATATCGGTTCAACCAGCCTTAAAATGGCTCTGTTTGAGTATGATAAATCGGTAGAGGACGGAAAAGTAAAATGGAGCGCCGTGGTTCCCCACGAAGGCGATTTCGGCGCGGCCGTAAAAAAACTTCTGGAAGAGGGGAATATCCCCGAAGGGATTCCGGCTCTGGTAACGGGCAACGAGGGCCGCTTTATGTTCAATGCGGCGGGTACTTTGGAACCCCTCTGTGTGGAAGCCGCCCTGCGGAACCTCCGCCTCAAGGCCGATGCGGTGGTCAGCATGGGGGGCGAAGACCTCATCGTCTATTCCCTCGATTCAGAGGGCAAGATCATCAACAATTTTTCCGGGAACAAGTGCGCCTCGGGCACGGGCGAATTCCTCAAGCAGCAGCTTGCCCGCATGGACATGAGCCTTGAGGACATCGACAAGGCGCCGGACGACGCCAAGGTTTATCCCCTTTCCACCCGCTGCTCGGTTTTTATGAAGAGTGATTGTACCCACCGGCTTAACAAACGGGAGGCCACCAAAAACGATATTGTCCTTTCCCTTTCCGACGTAATGGCCGTTAAGGTAATCGACTTTTTGAAGCGCGCCAAGGTTGCTTCCGGCAGGGTGGTGCTTACCGGAGGCATAACCCTCAACCGGCACATCATCCGGTTCATCCGGGAAAAAGCGCCGGAAATTGAGTTTATTATTCCGGACACCGCCCCGGTTTTCGAGGCCCTTGGCGCGGCGATACTTGCCCCCGCTTCGGGAAGCCCCCTGCCGGCAATGGACAGGCTCCTCAAGCCCAACGAGATCCGCTTCGGGGCGCTTTCGGCCCTGAAGGACTGGGCGGGCAGGGTAAAAACCTTTGACAAAAGCGGCGGCAGGGTCCGCGCCGGCCGTACTTACATTCTCGGCGTTGACGGCGGCTCCACCACCACCAAGGCCTGCCTTGTCGACATTGAAACCGATGAGGTCGCGGCGAGCCATTACGGAAGAACCCACGGCGATCCGGTAAAGGCCCTCAAGGAATGCCTGCGGATCATTCAGGAAAAGGTAGCCGCCGATACGGGCGGCGGGGATGTGAATATAAGCCTGGTGTCCACCCCCGGCTCAAGCCGGGAGATCCTTGGCGTCTTTCTTGAAACCCCCGGCGTCTACAACGAGATCATCGCCCATTCGGCGGGCACCACCTATTTTGATCCCGGCGTTGAAACGATTTTCGAAATCGGCGGACAGGACGCCAAGTATGTGCTTCTTAAAAACGGGGTACCCATCGACTACGCCATGAACGAGGCCTGTTCCGCGGGTACGGGTTCCTTCCTTGAGGAATCCGCCGCGGGGGATCTTTCCATTCACAGTGCGAAGGACATAGGCCCCATCGCGCTTGGCGCGGACGCCCCCCTCAAGTTCGGCGAGCACTGCTCGGCCTTCATCAATTCCGATATACGCAAGGCGGTGCAGCAGGGCGCAACCCGCGAGAATATCACCGCGGGCATTGCCTGTTCCATCGTCGCCAACTACCTTAACCGGGTAGTGGGGAACCGTACCATAGGCGGCAAGATCTTCCTGCAGGGCGGCGTCGCCAAGAATGTTGCCGTTCCCCTGGCCTTTGCCATGCTCCTGGACAAAGACATACTTGTTCCCCCTTCGCCGGAACTTATGGGCTGTTTCGGCGTCGCCCTCCTGGCAAAGCGCAAGCATGCGGAGGGCCTTCTTGACGGGAAGGCCGTCGTCATCGACGATCTTATCAACCGGGAAATAGGCTACGAGCGGATATTTACCTGCCAGTCCTGCGAGAACCGCTGTCCCATTCAGGTGCTGAATGTCAACGGGCACAAGTACATGTTCGGGGGCCGCTGCAACAAGTACACCAATATGCGCAAGGCCGTCAAGGACGTGCCGGTCTTTGACTATGTTGAAAAGCGGCAGAAGATGCTCTTTGAAGAATTTGCCGCACCCGGCGCCGCTCCGCGGCACAATGAAGAATTAACCGCGGGCAATGAGCAGATGACCGTGAAACGCAATTTTACGGTCGGCATTCCCCGGGCCTTCTCCGTACACACCCTTTATCCGCTTTATTCGTGGTTCTTCCACGAGCTTGGGATCAGAACTTTCCTTTCCACGGAAGTGGCCCATGCGGGGCTTGCCAGGGCGGAGTCCACCTACTGCTTCCCCGCGGAAATTGCCCACGGGGCGGTGCAGAACTGCCTGGACAGGGGCGCGGATTATGTGCTGCTTCCCCACTTCCGGGACATGCCCAGCTATGAAAAAGATGTACACGCCAACTTCTGCCCCATCACCCAGAGCCTTCCCTATTACATCAAAAAGGCCTTTCCCGACGTGGATGAAAAACGCTTCCTGCCGCTGGTGGTAAGTTTCAAATTCGGCGAGGGCAAGGCCCTGGAGCTCTTTACCGGGATGACCAGGCTTCTCGGCATCGGCGCAGCCGAAACCAGGGCTGCCTTTGAGAAGGCTCTGGCAAAACAGCAGGCCTATTT
>JAITJV010000264.1 GCA_031278755.1 Treponema sp.
TGTTCCAGGGTAAGGGGAGTAAAGACGATGATAAGTATTACAAGCACGTTGGCAATTACCAGCGGGTTGGTAAGGGGCGAAGGAAGGGCCTTGCGAATCATAAGCCCTATGCCGAAACAGGCAAGACTGATGAGGATGCCGCACACGGGAAGGGAAAACAGGTAATTCATTTTCAATTTTCCTTTTTAGCCAGGGGGGAAAGTTTCCCCCGGCGGGTTCGGCCGGAGGACATAATTTTTCTGCAAAGCCAAACGGTCCCGTAGCTTATCCCAAAGGTAATGCCCGAACAAACGCAGCAGATAAAGAGAAGCCGCCATACCACAGACCGTACAAGATCGAAATTCCGCAGCACCGTAACGACCGCGGGAAGAAAGAAAAACGCCATATTGGCGCTGAGAAAATCGGCCGTGGCCCCAAGGTGTTCCGGCTTGAGAATACGGAAACCCAGGGCCGCAAGCATGAGGATCATCCCGAGAACGCTGGAGGGCATTCCCATGGGAATGAAACGGGCGATGATTTCCCCCGCAAACCCAAAGGCCAAAATGATTCCAAGTTGCTTAAAAATATTCATAAATGAGATAGTAACAAAAAATCACTTGATTTTCCATTGACTTGCGATCGCCGCCGCAGTATCCGCCCCGTTGCGGTTTCCTTCGAGAAGGGGGACAAGCTCCTTTCGTACCGTATCTTCAAGCTCCGCGCCCCATATAAAGCCGGCATAACCCTGAATAATCTCGGCCGCCTCGTACATATCCCTGGCTTTGACGGAAAGGGGATCCGCCGCTTCCATCCAGGCCGTCTGGCCGGGGTTTTTTTCCGCAAGAAAAGCGAGGAAGGCCCGGGCTTCGTCAACATGGGCGCATTGCCGCAGTATGCCCGCATAAAGGCCGTACAGGGCGAAAACCGGCCGGCCCGCGTATTCGGCGGGGCCGGGGACGCGGGTTATGCTGAAGGCCCCTTTCATGTTCTTTTCCAGAAATGCGATATCCTTTACCGATCCTATCATCATCCCTATTTTGCCTTTGGCGAATTCTTCAAGCCGTTCCGTCCCTGTCTTTTCAAAGGTTCCCGGCGCAAGGCGGCCGTCCCGGGCGAGCCGCCCCAGAAATTCCAGGGCCGCGGCGGCGCGGCGGCCGGGAAAATCGCCGCCTGTTTCGGGACCCAGGGGGCCGGAACCCGCCGCCCACATCCAGGAAAAAACATCCCTGAAAACGGAACGGGGATCATCCGGGGAAAGGGCCAGGGCCGCGGCGTGGATTCCGTCCGTTCCGGCCCCTCCGGTCATGGCGTATTTCGCCGCGGCTTCGGCGGCGGCAAGAAATTCGCCGTAGTTTCCCGGCGGCTTGTCCAGTCCCGCGGCTTTCAGAATGTCAATATTGTAAAAGAGGACGTCCACAAGGGAGACAAGGGGAACCGCCCGTGAAATTTCCGGCGAAGTTTCCCCTTGCGTTTTCTCCTTGTCTGCATACAGGGAGACAAGGCTGTCTTTTCGTATGCCGTCGCGGAGCAGCCAGTCGTCCAGGGCGGCAATATCGGGAACCGTCTTCCTGTTTTTGGCGTTCTCCGTTTCCGCGCCGGGGATTTCCCGGACAAGGTTTTTTAATTCGCCGTAGGATTTTTTTTCAAACTTTATCCCGATCCCCGGATTGAGCGCTTCAAATTCGCCGGCAAGCGAATGCAGGAGTTCTTCATCATCCTCGTTCATGGGGGGTATTTCGGCGTATGCAAATACCAGGGTGATTTTTCGGGGTTCCGCCGCTTTTTGTACCGCAAACCGTATGAGCATGAGCGCGGCAACCGCCAGGGCGGCGGCAAAGAGCAGGCGATCGGAAATTCCTGGAAGTTTCAAATCCGCGGGACCTCGACTTTTAACAAAATTTAGGATACATCTTGAATATGTTTGATTTCAAACGCCTGATGTTCTTCCTCGGGAACAAACTGCGCCGCAATAAATTCCGCGGGGACGGTTCCGCGGGCGCGGTTGTGGAAGAAAAATGGGAAGCCGATTTTTCAAAGCCCGCCAAATCCCGTTTTGATATTAAATCAGAAAATTCCTATGACGCCTATACGCAAAAACATTCGCTTGTACTGGCCCTTAAAAAATCAGGCTGTATCGCGTGGATAAACGCGCCGGAATATACGTGCCGTGATCAAATTATCGAAGCAAAACTGCGCCTCCGGCCTATGGGCGGGTATGCCGCCGCAGGGCTTCTTTTCCGCATGATCGACGAAGGTTCCTGTTATATGTTTCTTGTTTCCAGCAAAGGCTATTTCAGGCTGGATGTGGTCCGCAACAACATGCCCTTTCCCCTCGTCGGCTGGACCGAAACCGCTCCGGCGAAATCCGAAGGCGCAAAGACCGGAGCCTCGGCAAAAGCGGCCGCCGCCAACCCCGGGGCCGAAACAGGCTTTACCGTAAAAGTGACGGCCTACGGAAACCACCTTGTTCTCTTTGTCAACGGCGTATGGGCCGCTGAACTGAGCGATTCAACAATCTCCGAAGGCTTCCCCGGTTTTGTGCTGGCTTCCTATGAAGCCGGCCCCGAATCCCGGCCGGGCTGTACGGCGCAGGCTTTTCTTGATTCCCTTACCTTTGATTCCCGCATCGCCGAAGTCGAGGCGGCCTATGAGAAATGGAACGACAGTCCGGATATTCCCCCCGAAAGCCGTTTTGCCCTTGCGGAAACTTTTGCCGCCATGCAGGAATTCAACCCGGCGCTGGTGCAGCTGCGGAAAATCCGGGAATCGCGGGAACGGCGGGGGCAGGGTGCGGGAACGCAGAAAGAACTTCTCCTTGCCTCCCGGCTTGCCCGGCAGCTTGAACTGTACGGCGAAGCGGAAGAATACGTAGATGCCTGTCTTGCACAGGGTTCAGGCGCCCCCGAAGGAAAAGAAGCGGCGGCGGAAAAGGCGAAGGTACTCTACGCCGCGAAACAATTCGGCAGCCTCAGGGATTACCTTGAAGAAGCGGTCAGGGGGGATGATCCGGCCCTCCATACGCTGATGGGCCACGCCCTCTGGAATCTGGGGAATTACGAAGAAGCGGCCGCGGAATATGACAGGGCGTTTGAACTCGACGGCGGCAGCGGCCTTTTGGCAAAAAACGCCGCCAATGTATACGAAATGCTGGGCAGGAAAGAAGAAGCCTTCAGCCGTTTTCTTTCAGGCGGGCGGGCCTTTCTTGCCGCGGACAACTACAGCGATCTCGGCGCCATCGTGCCGAAACTTCTTTCGCTGGGGAAGGACAACTGGGAAGCCCATGCGCTTGCCGGCAAATGGGCCTTTGGCATAGAGGACTGGGCGGCGGCCGAAGCCGAATTCGATCTGGCTGAAGAACTGCGGAAGGCCATGAGGCCCAAGCCCCATAAAGATCCCGCGGTGATCTTCCTTAAAGCCCTGCTCCTCGCACGTGAAGGAAAGCGCCGGCAGGCCGCCCCGTTGTTTGAAGACGCGGTGAAGTACGCCCCCGATTACGGCCTTTTTTATTTCCGCCTTGCCGAAAACCGCTTTCTCCTTGATCCTGACGATCCCCGGTCTCCGGAGGATGTTAAAACCGCCCTTGCGCTTATTCCGCCCAAAGAAGAAAGTTACGGATGGGCGGGCAACCTCGCCGCCCAGATTGAGCTTCACCGGGGAAATCCCGAAGCCGCCTCGCAGTACCTTGAAAAAGCCGCGGCGCTTCTCGGAGAAGTTCCGGCCATACGGGTTAACCGCGCCGTTCTTTTTTCGCTCAGGGGCTTCCTTGACAAGGCCCTGGAAATTCTCGAATCGGACAAGGCGGGCGATCCTGACGGCCTTATGGCCAACTGCGCCGGCAATCTCCTTGTCCACGCGGGAAAATATGAACAGGCGGACGGGTATTACCGCCGCGCAATCCTGCGATCCCCGGGCAATACCGAATATCTGGTTAACCGGGCGTCCTGTCTTGTCAAACTGGAATACTACGGTGAAGCGGACGAAATACTTTCCCAGGCCCACAGCAGGGCCCCTTCTCCCGAAATTCTTGAATTGATAAGTTACGTGGCGGTGAAGAAGGGTGAATTTTCCCGGGCCGAATCCGCCGTCCGTTCCGCCCTTGAAATGGATCCCGATCATGTTCCGTCCCTTCTGTCGCTGGGCTGGCTCTGCACGCGGGCGGGCCGCTGGGACGAAGCCGGGGAGATACTGGGGCATCTTGACGGGCTTGAATTAAAAGGCGGACAGGACAGCCGGGATGAACTCCGCAGGCAGTGGGAAAACGGCGTGTACCGTTTTGCCGCGTGCGCCGCATGCGGCCGGAGCTGGCGCATGCCCAAATTCCAGCCCCCTTCTCCGTCTATCAGGCTGTACGCCATGCCCCCCGGCGATCTTCCCGCGGGATCCTGCCCCGAATGCGGCAGGACCTACTGCATAGACTGCGCCAAGGAACACCTCGATGAAAACGGCCGTTTTCTCTGTCCCGAATGCGGCAAAAGCCTTAAACTGATCGACGAAGGGCTGAAAAGACTCATCTACGATTGGGCCTCGAAGGAAATCCCCGCCGAACCGCCGGTAGAGACATCAGCCGAAGAATCGGCGGAGACGCCCGCCGCGGAACCCGTGTCTGTCGAACCGCCGCCTGAAGCGCCTGCCGAACCGTCCCCGGCCGAACCCGCGCAGCCAGAATCATCCGTGGCCGAACCCGCGCCCGCCGAACCGCCGCCTGAAGAATCGGCGGAGACACAACCGATGGAACCCGCGCAGTCCGAAGCGCTCCCGCCGGTCCGGGATCCTGTACCGGTTGAAAAAACCGCGGACCCCGCCGCAAACTAAAAGATTTGGCGTTAAACCAAAAACCCGCTTGCCGGTTCGCGGGGGGGGGGGCAATAAATTAGTTTCCGTTCCGGTACAACCCAATGCTAAAGATACCGGGGAGCTTGCCCCGTAGAGGCTCATTATGAT
>JAITJV010000309.1 GCA_031278755.1 Treponema sp.
GGGATGTGGCGGGGACGGCCTATCTTTCCTTTTCTTACGATGATGAATCCAAAGACGACGATATATGGCTCTACCTTCCGGCCATGAGGCGGGTGAGGCGTATTACCGGCTCGGGGAAAAACGACGATTTTATGGGAACCGATTTTACCTACGAGGACATGGGGAGCCGGAGCCTTTCAAAAGACGCCTTCACTTTTCAAAGGGAGGAATTAATTGACGGCGAAGCCTGCCGGGTGGTGGAGGCCCTGCCCAAAGACAAAAGCGACCCCTACGGCAGACGTGTTATATGGGTCCGCAAGGATTCAAACGTTATCGCCGCGGCGGATTACTATGACCGCCGGGGCAAACTTCTCAAAACATTGCGCGTATCGGGAATTCAGAAAATAGACAATATCTGGACGGCCCTTAAAATGGAAATGACCAACGTGCAGAACAAACATTCTACGCTTATCGAAATGTCGGATATCAAATTCAACATTCCTTTGGACGACGCCCTTTTTGCGGCCGCCGCCCTGGAACGGGGGAATTTACGTTGAACTGCGGATTACGGCTGCCGGCGTTACTGCTGTGCGCCGCGCTGCTGCCGCCCGCCGCGCCGCTTCAGGCGCGGATCGAAACGGAGCTTCACGGGCAGGTGGAAAGCCTCCAGGCCCTGCCCCTTTCAAAGGACCTGCGGCTGACCGATTCCCGCAACGTTTTTACCGGCGAGGCGGGTGTTTTCGCCGGAAAAGCATCGGCCTTTGTTTCCCTTTCCGCGGAATATAACGGCGTAAGCCCCGGCCGCACCGGTTTTACCCTGGACGAAGCATGGCTTGACTGGGGCGCCGGAGGGTTCAGCCTCAGACTGGGAAGACAGCTTGTGTCCTGGGGCGTTGCGGACGGCCTGATCCTTACCGATGTAGTTTGTCCGCAAAACCTCTCCGCTTTCGCGGGACTCGGCTTTGCGGGAAGCCGTATCGCGGTGGACGGCGTCAGGCTCCGGTATTCATTTCAAACCCTGGCGTTTGAAGCCGTCTGGCTCCCCCTCTTCTGTCCCGCCCGCCTTCCCGGGAAGGACGATCCCCTTTACCCGCTATTTTATCCCTCATCAGTCAACATGGGGGGGACGGCCCTGCCGGCCGCCGTGCGGGACGCCGCCCCTCCGCGGACCGTTGCGGACGGCGAATACGGACTGCGGATTTCCCTGTATTCGTCCGCGGCGGATTTTTTCGTCATGGGATTTTACGGCTGGAACGATATTCCTTTTATGGGGAAAAATTTAACCGGCGGCCTTCCGGCCCCAACCGGGCTTGAACTTTTGCCGGCGTACGAAAGGACCGTTACCGCCGGGGCCGGCGCGGGTATTCCCGCGGGCGAATTCCTCCTGAGGCTGGAAACGGCATGGACGGCGGGCGGCCGTTACGAGCGTCCGTCCGCGGACACGGCGGCCATTTTGGGCGGCGGCCGGACCGAAACGCCCGTTGAAAAACAGAACCTTAAACTCCTTGCGGGCCTTGACTGGAATCCCTCCGTATGGAGCCTCTCCGCCCAGTATTATGAAGACCTCCTGCCCGACGCCCTTTCCGGCGGAACCGAAAGGCGCTGGCGGAAAAACGGCGCGAGCCTGCGAATCGCCCGATCCTTTTTCCGGGAAACCCTTGACCTTTCGGCGTGGTGTTATCTTGACCTCCTTGACTTTGACTCCGCGGGCGGCGTTTCCGCCGAATACGCCCTCACCGACGCATTAAGCCTTTCCCTGGGAAGCGATTTTTTTTCAGGCGGCGTTGACGGCAGGGGGGCTTATGCGGCTTACCGGGATTTAACCTGTGTCTGGCTTAAGGGGATATTCCGTTTTTAAAGGAGTCTGTTTCAAAACCGGCCGGGTTTTGGAACAGGCTCAAAGGGCGTTGCAATTTCAACGCCCGGCAGATCGGCAATGGCCCTGGCCGCCGCCCGGCGGCCATCTGGCGGGGTTTTCCCCAAAGGAGAAATATGTTTAATATCAAGGCGCTATTAGCCCTCTCCGACGATGGCTGCCGCGGTTTCAGGCGCGCGGTATTTGGGGTTGTTCTTTCCAACCTGTCGCTGTTGCTGCCCTTTGTTATAATCATCCGGATTATCACCGCCCTTCTTGAGCCGCTTCTTTCCCCCGCCGGGGCGGCGCCTGATTTTCAAAAATTATGGCTCCTCTTCGGCGCGGGGATTGTCTGCGCGGCGCTTTACTTTTTGGCTTATCGCAATGAATACCGAAAAACCTACACCGCCGCGTACAGCGAAACGGAAAAAATACGGATAGAGGCGGCGGAGCATCTGCGGCGGCTTCCCTTGAGTTTCTTTAACAACAAGGATCTTTCGGAGCTTACCACCAACATGATGGGGGACTGTACTTCCATTGAACATACCATGAGCCACGTGGTTCCCGGACTTTTCGCCGATATTATCACCATCACTATTGCCTGCGTCCTCCTGGCCCTTTACGACTGGCGCATGTCTCTTGCCTTGTTCGCCGCCCTGCCCATAGCCCTGGGGCTGGTAATCTTTACCCGGAAACTGCAGGCCCGTTTCGGCGAACGGCATGTAGCGGCCAGGCTGCGGGCCGCGGATGAAGTACAGGAATATCTTGAAGGGATCAAGGTGGTAAAAGCTTTCGGCCTGGCGGGAGAGAAATCAAAGTCCCTGGAAAGAGCTTTACGGAATATGATGAAGGAATCGATCAAGTTTGAGGGCATGGCGGGGATCGCCGTAACCCTGGCGATGATGATCCTCCAGGCGGGGATGGGCCTTGTGATCCTGGCCGGAGTTTTGCTTTTAACCGGAGGAAACATTGATTCAATTAAGCTTATCACCTGTGTTGTTATCAGCGCA
>JAITJV010000013.1 GCA_031278755.1 Treponema sp.
CCAAAAGGAAGATCTCAGGGAAGCCTACCCGCTGGGGCTTGCCGCGGCCGGCGAAGAAAAGATCGTCCGCATACATTCGTCGTCGGGCACGACGGGGACGCCGGTGATCGTTCCCTATACGCAGCGGGACGTTGACGACTGGGCGGTCATGTTCCGCCGCTGTTACCAGACGGCGGGGGTTACCAGGATGGACCGGGTTCACATCACCCCCGGCTACGGGCTGTGGACCGCGGGCATAGGCTTTCAGCTTGGGGCCGAACTGCTCGGGGCAATGACCATTCCCATGGGGCCGGGGAACACGGACAAGCAGCTTCGCATGATGGAGGATCTTAAATCCACGGTTCTCTGCGCCACTTCTTCCTACGCCCTTCTCCTCGCCGAAGAAATAGAACGCAGGGGGCTGCGGGACAAAATACGCCTTAAAAAAAGCCTCATAGGATCCGAACGCTGGGGCGAAAAGATGCGGAAGCGCATCGCCAATGAACTGGGCGTGGAGCTGTACGACATTTACGGCCTTACCGAAATTTACGGTCCGGGCATAGGCATAAGCTGCAAATACCAGTGCGGTATGCACATGTGGACCGATTACTTCTATTACGAAATCGTCAATCCGCATTCAGGCGAGCAGGTAAAAAGCGGGGAAACAGGGGAGCTTGTCATCACGACCATGCGCAAGGAAGGCGCGCCCCTTATACGCTACCGTACCCATGACCTGACAAGGGAACTCCGCGGTAAATGCAAATGCGGCCTTGAGTATCCGCGCATTGACACGCTCATCGGCCGTTCCGATGACATGGTGAAGGTAAAGGGAACCCTGATCTATCCGTCGCGGGTGGACGAACTTTTGGCGTCCATACCGGATGTGTCAAGCGAATACCAGATACAGATCGACCACCTTAACGGAAGGGACATCGTGAATCTTTTTTTTGAGACCCCCGTATCCGGCAAGGACGCGCTGAGGAACCTTGAGAAAACCGTGGAGGAAACGTTCAAGCGCACGGTGGGCATTACGCCCAAACCCATCGCCGTCGCCATGGGGGAGCTTCCGCGGAGCGAAAAAAAATCGACAAGGATATTTGACAACCGGTACTGACGGCCGCCGGACTTGAAAGAACCCCGCCGGTTCCCCGCCGGCTTAAATAAAATACATGTACGATTCGTCGGGGTCTACGGTTCCGGTTACGGAGGCAAGCGTCTTGCGGTCTATGAGGGCGGCTATGCGGTCGTTAAGGCGGTTAAAAACGGTAAGCCGTATACAGCGCTGTATTCTTGTTTCCTTTACGCCGGGAAGCGGCGGGTCAACCACGAGCATATCGCCTTCCAGAACGCGGAGGACGTCCCCTATACTGACGTCCTCCGGCTTCCGCGCGAGGGCGTAACCGCCCGACGCTCCCTTGACCGACCGTATAAAGCCCGAGCGGCGGAGGATGACGGCGACCTGTTCAAGGTAGCGTATCGAAATGTTCTGCCTTTCCGCGACGCTTGCAAGGGAAACGTGGTTTTCGTGTATATGCTCCGCAAGGTCAATCAGAAGCCGCGTGCCGTAGCGTCCGCGGGTGGAAATTTTCATATTGAGTACTCCACCTGATCCATCTTTTCATAGGCGGCGGCCAGATCCTTAAGGCTTATTGAATCGACGCACTTTGAAATTTCACCGTACAACTCGCCCCAGGTATGCACGGAACGGCAGGTGTCCTTTACGGGGCATACCCTGGTGGTAAGGCAGTCTACAGGTTCAAGGGGGCCTTCCACCGCCCGCAGTATGTCTCCCGCTTTTATCGCGCCGGGATCCTTTCCCGGAAGGTAGCCTCCCTGCGGACCCCGTATGCCCTTTATGATCCCCTTTTCACGCAGGGGAATAAAAAGCTGTTCAAGGTAGCCTTTTGAAACGCCGATGTTTTCCGCGATGGCGCGGGTGCTGGCAAATTCACCTTCGGGAAGGAGGGCCATATAAAGAAGGGCCTCCAGTGAATAGCGGCCTTTGGTTGAAATTCTCATTCGTTTTCCTCCTTACAGCATAACAGCGCGGCGTCCAGATCCGCAATAATATCCAGCGGATCTTCTATGCCTACCGACAGCCTGAGAAGCCTGTCGTTGACCCCGGCGGCAAGGCGCATCGCTTCCGGTATGGCGGAGTGGGTCTGCGCCAGGGGATAGGTGATGAGCGTCTCAACCCCGCCGAGGCTTTCGGCGAAGAGGATAAGGGAGAGGTTCCGGAGAATCACCTCTACGTCGGCGGGATTTTTAACGTAGAACGAAACCATCCCCCCCGATCCCCTCGACTGCTTCCTTGAAAGAGCGTACTGGGGATGATCCTCAAAGCCCGTATAAAAAACTTTTTCGACGCGGTCCCGGCCGCGGAGCCATTGCGCGACGATGAGCGCGTTGGAGTCG
This sequence comes from Treponema sp., assembly GCA_031278755.1. Classification (GTDB taxonomy): domain Bacteria; phylum Spirochaetota; class Spirochaetia; order Treponematales; family Breznakiellaceae; genus JAIROE01. The sequence goes on from JAITJV010000013.1 coordinate 2,395, forward strand.
TGCTTCTCCATCCTGATCCCCAGCGTCTTAAGCCCCCGGAGCACAAGCCATGCGTCAAAGGGCGAAAGGGAAGCGCCTTCGCTTTTTTGTATATTGCGCAGCGTTTCTTCATTCGCGCCGTCCGAATGGACGATAAAGCCCGAAAGGACGTCGTTATGGCCGCCCAGGTATTTTGTTCCGCTGTGCACCACAATGTCGGATCCAAGATCGATGGGATTCTGAAACCAGGGTGAAAGGAACGTGTTGTCGGTGATTAAAAGGCCGCCTTTCCCGTGGATTATGTCCGCCGCCGTTTCGATATCGGTAACTTTCATCATGGGGTTTGAGGGTGTTTCGATGAAGAGCGCCCTTGTTTCGGGGCGGAGGGCCTTCTTTACAAGATCCGGATCGCTTGTATCTATCCACGAAAAGGAATAGCCGTAGAGGCGGTAAAAATCGTTGAAAAGCCGGTAGGTTCCGCCGTAAAGATCCTCCGACACTATGATGTGATCCCCCGGACTGAACAATTTGACAAGCGACGATATCGCCCCCATGCCGCTGGAAAAGGCAAGGCCGTATCTGCCGTGCTCTATGATAGCCATGGTTTTTTCCAGTTCGGCTCTTGTCGGATTTCCGACCCGGCCGTAATCGTAGCCCGTACTGCTGCCGAGGGCGGGGTGGCGGAATGTGGCGCTCTGAAAAATGGGGGTGCTGACCGCTCCGGTCAGGGGATCGAAAGGGGTGGCCCCGTGCACCAGCGCGGACGCCGGGGAAAGCCGTCCGGCCCTTCCGGCGCCGGGCTGTGCGCCGCTTTTACAACGATCCTTTTCGTTCACGTTCACTCCGTTTCGCCGCTCCTATTTGAGGGCGTTTTCAAAGTCTTCAACAAGATCATCGCAGTCTTCGAGGCCGCAGGAAATGCGTATCAGCGTATCCGAAATACCCAGGCGCCGCCGTTCCGCGGGGGGGACTGCCGCGTGGCTCATCTTTACAGGGTAAGACGCGATTGTTTCCACCCCGCCCAGGCTTACCGCGGCCGCCGCGTATTTCACCCGGCTGAGGAAGCCCAGGGCCTGTTCCGTTGTTTTTGTTTTGAAGGAAAAAACAGCCCCGGCCCCCGAGGACTGCCCGTCGTGTATTTTTTTCCCCGGATGATCGTCAAGGCCCGGGTAGTACACCGCTTCAACATTTTTGTTGCCGCGGAGGGCGCGGCTTAATTTCCGCGCGGAATTTTCCTGGGCTTCCATCCGCACCCTGAGCGTCTTCAAGCCGCGGAGGACGAGCCATACATCCCAGGGGCCGGGAACCGCGCCGAAGCTGTTCTGCACCGCGTACACCCTCCGTCCCAGTTCTTCGCTTGACGTAACGGCAAGGCCCGACACAACATCGCTGTGGCCTCCGAGGAATTTCGTCGCCGAATGCACCACGATGTCCGCCCCCAGTTCCAGCGGCCGCTGAAGGAGGGGGGTCATGAAAGTGTTGTCCACTATGGTAACAAGCCCCGCTTCTTTTGCGACGCCTATGCAGGTTTTAAGATCGCAGATCTTGAGCAGCGGATTTGAAGGGGTTTCCAGAAAGAGCGCTTTGGTGTTTCCCCTGACGGCCCTCCGTATGTTTTCAGGATCGGAAGAATCCGTCATGGTAACTTCAAGGCCCCACCGTTTATAAAAGGTGTTGAATATGCGGTAGCTTCCGCCATAGATATCCTCCGCGGCGACGATATGATCCCCCGCCTGAAATATCCCCAGCGCCGAAGAAACGGCGGCTATGCCGCTTCCGAAGGCGTAGCCTTTTGCCCCGCCTTCCAGGGCCGCTATGGTTTCTTCCAGCGCCTTCCGTGTGGGGTTTCCCGATCTGGCGTAATCAAATTCCTGACGGCCCGCAAGATCCTTCTGGGCAAACGTTGAAGTCTGCACGACAGGCACGCCAAGGGCGCCTGTAACAGGATCGGCCTCGTATCCGTTATGAATAAGAAGTGTTCCCCTCCGCATCGCCGCTCCTCATGGAAACCGTGCCCGGCCGCCCCGGGACTATGCCGCGCGGGGGCCGGGATTTTGGAAGTTATTCCTATACGAATTGTAGGATATATATTGGACTTATTCAATAACCCGGCTGCTTATTCGAATCTATTTAGCGTCTGTCCACAAAGTCGGTTACATTATGGACAGACGCTCTATAAGGCGATACGGGAGCCTTTAAAAACTGAAGTTTTTGGAATGACCGAAGCCTTCCTGCCATTCGAGGAGATTTGTTTCGCCAACGGCCCCCCCGTCGGAAATTTTGAGCGTTTTTATTTCGAAAGGCCCAAAGCTGAAACGCCCGCTGCATCCGGCCCAGGAAAAGTCGATTACGGCTTCTCCCGCCTTTCCGGCGGATTCGACGGCGCGCACTATCCAGCCGTCGTCGTCTTCGGCGCGCTTTATTGCGGTAACGAGCGCCGTGGAGCCGCCCCCCGTCCCGCAATAGCTCTTTTCCCGGGGCAGAACGCCCCCGTGAACAGACTCGACGACGTAAAGCGGCTCCTGGTTGAGTTCAAGGGCGCGCCGGGCATATTCCGAACAGGGCGGTTTTTCCCCATAAAGGGCAAGCCGTATATGGTACTCATGCTCCCCCTGATCCACATAGCGCTGCGCCATATCGGCGCGCGGGCGCATGGGTTCATGGTGCGCGTAAACGGGGCTTCGGAGGAGGGTGAGGCACAACACGTTTGCTTCCGCGCTGCAACTGTAGATCCCGTCGTTGAGTACGGCGAGGGAAGGCCCCGCCGTTCCGCGTCCGGAAAGGGCCGCCCACCTCTGTATGGGCCATTCCGTTCCGTCCGCGGCGCGTTCAATGGAGCCGTAGGGAATTTCGGAAACGAAGGCGCCGTTGCCGAACGCCGAAGGAATGCGCAGCTTGAGAAGCCGGTGCTTTTCGTTCCAGACGACGCGGAGTTTAAGATCGGCGGTTTTAAGCGCCCCGTTGACGATTACCCGCATGATCACCGTGCTGTCAAAAAGCCTGTACACGATCTCGTATTCTTCGGTAACTTTTCCCTTCGAGATCATCGTCCATGAAGAGGCCTTCATTTTTTTCCGTAAGCCTTCATACGATGAAAGCCCGTGCGTCCAGGTATCGGAATTGTCGTCGATAATTTCGGGGGCTATCCCTTCGGGGGAAAGATACTCGATGTTTTTTTCGCCGTCAAAAATGGAATTGACGTACCCTGTGCCGCGGTCTATGCCCAGCCTGAGCGGCGGCGACGAAAGCGATGAAACGGTTCTGGCGTAAAGGACGTTTACAAGATCGTCTGCGTCCATTCCGTTCCGGTGGTTAGCCAGTTTGAATACGGTATATCCCAGGGGGGGGAGGACGGCGTTAAACCGCGTGGAGTGCGTGTAGGAAGAAGCAACGGCGTTTGTGGGCGCAAGTTCAAAGGGGATTTCGTTTCCGTGTATATCGTGAACGGCGTCGCTTATCCCGTTTATTTCAATACACTGTACGCTTTCCCAGGGATGGGGGTTCCATACAACCGCGGACTCGGCGTCGACGTCAACCTGCGATGCAAGGCGGTGCAGCAGCATCGTCGTAATTTCGGAAGCCGTTTCCCGCCCCCATCCATACGCGTTGAAAATTTTGGGATACGCATCGGGAATGGAGCAGCCGCCGAGGGAATCGTGGAACTGATTCACCAGAATTTTTTTCCATCCTTCCCTGAGAGAGGCTTCATATTCGCCTGACGGTGTTTCACCGCAGCCCCGCCCCAAAACAGCCTGCATCTTTTCCGCCGAAAGGAGAAGGTTTTCGGTTTTGTTGTTTGCCTTTTTAAGGCGGCTCATGGAACTGTAGCAGCCTATGGCATGGTACTGGAGTTCGTCTTTGATCACGGGGCGGGAGGACAGTTCCGCTTCGCTGAAGTAGCGTTCAGGGCCGCTGTACACGAGGGCGTCGTCGTCTTTTCTGAAACGGTCAAGGACGGCGAGGTTCTCTTTTGTCGGCCCTCCACCGTGGTTTCCCACGCCGTAGAAGCACATGAGGGGGATGTTTTCTTTTTCCGCAAGGCTGCGGAAAAGGGGTATCTTTTCCTCAAGTCCGGGGCCCCATTCGCAGTCGTTGGTGTATGCGGGCGGAACGCGGTACGCCGCGACGCGGGAGCCGTCAATTCCTTCCCACACAAAAAGATGTGAGGGAAGGTCTTTTTCTTTTTTTCCCGGCCTCATGAACACATAGGAGGCGAGTCCCGATTTGCTCAGTATCTGCGGAAGGTTCCCGTTGTGCCCAAAGGAGTCAATGTTGTAACCGGACGCCGCCGTTTTGCCGAACTTTTCCTTAAAGTACCTCTGGCCGTAAAGGCCCTGCCGTACAAAGGATTCGCCGGAAGGGGCGTTGCAGTCGGGCTGAAGCCACCATCCCCCCGCGATGCGCCATCGGCCTTCGCCCGCCGCCTGCTGTATTTTTTTGAACAGGGCGGGATCGGTCTTTTCCACGATGCTGTAGTAGTAGGCGCAGGCGCAGGTAAAAATAAAACCCTCATGCTCCCTGATGCGGTCAAGCGCCGATGCAAAAGTGGCGCGTATTTCCTGCAGCCCTTCTTCCCATTTCCAGAGCCACAGCACGTCTATGTGCGCGTTGCCGACAAGATGTATAAGATTTTTTGCCATAACAGCCTACTCCAATTCCAGTATGACCGCCCTTACGCTGAAAGGCGGGACGTCGAAAGAAAGTTTTCCGTTTTCAAGCTGCGCTTCCCCGGTGCGTTTTGTTTCCGTCGCGTCGGTTAAATACGCGGACTTTGCCTTAAAGCCCAATTTGAAAACGGTCTTTGAATTTTTTCCCGCGGTCTCGTAAACGCGCAGCAAAAGACGTTTTCCCCCGGCTTCCGGCCGTTTGACCGCGGAAACCGCCGCGCTTCCTTCTTCAAGGGAAAAAAGGCTCCCCTCGGCCGGCAGGGAACCGGCGTGCATCCTGCCGGAGATAACGGTGAAGGGATGGCGGTATGAGAGGCTTTCGCGGACGATCTCCTCCCCTCCGTACACGGAGGGGGCTATCGCGAAGGATATGCGGTGCCGCCCTGTTTCAGGCGCGGGATCGGGATCGTAAGAACCGCGGATCAGCGTCAGGCTTATGCTGTCGTCAAGACAGCGGAAACCGTATTTGTCCATGGAAAGAAGGGCGAGCGACGCGGGCCCCGCGCTGTTTTCGGCAAACACAAAACTTTCCCCCGGAAGATCCATATCCGCGCTCTTTCTTTCCGTAACGCCGAACGGGATGTCAAAATGGAAACGGGGCGTATAATCAAGGGGAAGATAAAAATGCAGGTTGGGCGCCCCTCCTGTTTCATCCGAACCGAATTCACGCCAGTCGCATTCAAGATCGTAGCGGAGGCGCCTCGATCCCGCGTCAAGCGAGACGATCGCTTCAAAAGATGAAGCGCCGCCGAAACGCGCGCGGAGGATGAAGGCGCTTCTCAGTTTCTTCCGCTCAAAATTTACCGCGTCGGTATGTCCGTAGAGATCGTCTTTACGGCGGGAGCCGTATATAACGGGTATGATTTCGACGTTATCCGTTATTTCGGTAATCTCCTTGAACCTGCCGGCGAACCATGCCGACATGCCCGGATGCCAGTTGGTAACGCCCTTGTAAACGCTTTCGCGGGCCAGCCGGAAAATCCCGAAGTTTTCCCTTCCGGCAAGGTCGGCGCCGCTCGCCTTGTCAACAAACGAAGCGACGCCGCCGTTCCGCGGATTAAGCGCCGCCTTTA